>NZ_RAWL01000249.1:0-12783 GCF_003668885.1 Corallococcus sp. AB049A
GCCAGGGGCGGGGAGGGGACAGGTCATGAGGTGGGATGAGATGGGCGAGTCGCCCGGATGGGACAGGTCGGTGTCGCGGGACGCGAGCATGGACGGTGGGACGGCTCGCGGTGGGCGGGGCTCCGTCCTCGCGGTGGTGGCGGAGAAGCCCGCCGTGGCGCGCGACATCGCCCGGGTGCTCGGCGCCACCGAGCGCGGCGAGGGCTTCCTTCGCGGCAACGGCTACGTCGTCACGTGGGCCATTGGCCACCTGGTGGGCCTGGCCCAGCCCCATGAGATCCGCCCGGAATGGAAGAAGTGGCACCGCTCGCAGCTGCCCATGCTGCCGGCGGACTGGCCGCTGGTGGTGTCGGATTCCACCAAAGGTCAGTTCGAGGTCGTCCGCCGCGTGATGAACGCGCCGGAGGTGTCCGGGGTGGTGTGCGCCACGGACGCGGGCCGCGAGGGCGAGCTCATCTTCCGCTACATCTACGCCGCCGCCGGGTGCCGCAAGCCGGTGCGCCGGCTGTGGGTGTCCTCGCTCACCGAGCGAGCCATCCGCGACGGCTTCCAGCACCTCAAGGACGGCAAGGAGTACGCGCCGCTGGCGGACGCCGCCATGGGGCGCAGCCGCGCGGACTGGCTCGTGGGCATGAACCTGTCGCGCCTCTACACGCTGGCCAGCGGCACCTACGGCAGCATGCTGTCCGTGGGGCGCGTGCAGACGCCCACGCTGGCCATGGTGGTGGAGCGCGAGCTGGCCATCCGCGACTTCGTGCCCCGGGACTACCTGGAGGTCGTGGCCACCTTCTCCCCGCGCGGCAAGGGCGCTCCCGTGGGAGCGCGCTACCAGGGCACGTGGTTCCGCTCGGGGCCGGACGGCAAGCCGGTGATTCCTCCGGGCTTCGAGTCCGTGCGCGAGGCACGCCGGCTGGACGCGGACGGCGTGGAGGCGGGCCGGGTCATCGACCGCGTGCGGAGCGGCAGCGCGGTGGTGGAGTCGCTGGATGCCGAAACGAAGCGGATGCCGCCGCCGCTGCTCTACGACCTGACGGAGCTGCAGCGCCACGCGAACCGGCTGTACGGCTTCAGCGCGCAGCGCACGTTGGAGGTCGCGCAGGCGCTCTATGAGAAGCACAAGCTCCTGAGCTACCCGCGCACCGCGAGCCGGCACCTGTCGGCGACCGTGGCGGACACGCTGCCGGAGGTGGTGCGCGCCATCCAGGCCCCGTACCACGAGGACCTGGCGCCGGGCACGGGCGAGCGCCCGCTGGGCAAGCGCTACGTGGATGACTCGAAGGTGACGGACCACCACGCCATCATCCCCACGCCCATGCCGGCGTCCGGCGTGCGGCTGTCTCCGGACGAGCAGCGCCTCTACGACCTGGTGTGCCGGCGCCTGCTCCAGGCGTGGCACGAGGACCACGTCTGGAAGGTGACCACGGTCATCACCGCGGTGACATCCAAGGGGGACACAGGGCCCGTGGTGGACCGCTTCCACAGCGCGGGCACGCAGGTGGAGAAGGTGGGCTGGAAGGTCCTGGACGTGGGGGGCGGGCAGAAGGCGCCGCGCCTCAAGCCCGAGGGCAAGAAGGGCGCGGACAAGGACAAGGAGGACGAGCCGGACGACGAGCCGCAGGACCTGCCCGCGGGGCTCGCGCGTGGACAGGCGCAGACGGTGGAGGACGTGGAGGCGGTGAAGAAGCGCACGCGTCCGCCTCCGCGCTTCACGGAGGCCACGCTGCTGACGGCGATGGAGTCCGCCGGGCGCACGCTGGATGAGAAGGAGCTGGTGGACGCGATGCGCGACACGGGGCTGGGGACGCCCGCCACGCGCGCCGCGACCATCGAGCTGCTGCTCGAGCGCGAGTACCTGACCCGCGAGGGCAAGCGCCTGGTGGCCACGGAGAAGGGCATCCACCTCATCGGGGTGGTGCACCCGGACGTGAAGTCCCCGGTGATGACGGGGCAGTGGGAAGCGTGGCTCCAGCGCATCGAGCGCGGGCAGGGCGCGCTGGATGCGTTCATGAGCGGTATCGAGGCGTATGTGCGGGAGGTCGTGGGCCAGGCGCCCACGTCGCTGCCGCCGCTGCCGGTGGCGGGCAGTCCCGCGCTCCGGAATGAAGCCGCGGCCAACCGCTTCGAATCCGCGAGGCCGCATCCCTCGCAGGCGCCCAATGAGGCGCTGTTCCGGACCCGCGAGGCCGCGACCGCCACCGTCCAGTCCGCGGCCCGCGCCAACACCGCGAGCATGGCGGGAGATGGCTCCCGCGCGAGTGGCGCCTTCGGCCACGGTGCGGGCCCTTCCGTCCACGGTGCCGCACGGTTCGCGCCAGGCGCTCCCGCTCACGGAGACGCAGGCGGATGGACGGGGACGGCCTCCGGCAACACGGCACAGGCCCTGTCGCCGCGCGTGCAGGAGCGTCCTCCCAACATCCCCTCCGCGGAGGTGCGCACCGCCTTCGTGCAGGCCTCCTCCGAGGGCTTCGGCCGCGCCAAACGTCAGCCCCAGTCCGTGAACATGGGCAGCGCCCGGCCGGAGCGCGTGCACCGTGCTCCCACGCCGCCGGACAAGCTGCGCGGCCTGCTCAAGGAGGCCTTCGGCTTCAACGACTTCCGTCCGTACCAGGAAGAGGTCTGCCGCGCGGCCACGTCCGGCGAGGACCTGCTGCTGGTGATGCCCACGGGCGCGGGCAAGTCGCTCTGCTATCAGCTGCCGGGCCTGGCTCGCGCGGGCACCACCGTCGTCGTCAGCCCGCTCATCGCGCTGATGGAGGACCAGGTGCTGCGGCTCCAGTCGCTGGGCTTCGCCGCGGACCGCATCCACTCCGGCCGCGACCGGGCCACCTCCCGGCAGGTCTGCGCGGAGTACCTCGAAGGCCGCCTGGACTTCCTCTTCATCGCCCCGGAGCGCCTGGGCGTCCCCGGCTTCGTGGAGCTGCTGGCCCGCCGCACGCCCTCGCTCATCGCCATCGACGAGGCGCACTGCATCTCGCAGTGGGGCCATGACTTCCGTCCGGACTACCGGCTGCTGGGCTCGCGCCTGCCGCTCCTGCGCCCCGCCCCCGTGGTGGCGCTCACCGCCACCGCCACGCCGGACGTGCAGAAGGACATCGTCCAGCAGCTGGGCCTGCGCGGCTCGCGGGGCGGCGCCGCGCACACCTTCATCCACGGCTTCCGCCGCACCAACATCGCCATCGAGGTGCGCGAGCTGAACCCGGGCGCTCGCGGCGACGCCATCCTGTCCCTGCTCAAGAACCCGGCGCACCGGCCCGCCATCGTCTACGCGTCCACGCGCAAGCACGCGGAGCAGTACGCGGACCTGCTCGCGCACGACTTCCACACCGCGCCGTACCACGCCGGCCTCCAGCCCCAGGAGCGCGACCGCATCCAGGCCGCGTTCCTCAAGGGCCACCTGGAGGTCATCGTCGCCACGACGGCGTTCGGCATGGGCATCGACAAGCCGGACGTGCGCACCGTCATCCACGCCGCGCTGCCGGCCAGCCTGGAGGGCTACTACCAGGAGCTGGGGCGCGCGGGCCGTGACGGCAAGGACTCGCGCGCGGTGCTGCTCCACGCCTTCGTGGACCGGCGCACCCACGAGTTCTTCCACCGCCGCGACTACCCGGACCCCTCCGTCCTGGAGCGCATCTACCAGGCCACGTCCAACGAACTGGAGCCCAAGGCCTCCATCCAGGCCCGCGTGCGAGGCGACCCCGAAATCTTCGACAAGGCGCTCGAACAGCTGTGGATCCACGGCGGCGTGGAGATGACCCCGGACGAGGACGTGCGGCGCGGCCGCGCGGGCTGGGCCGTGGCGTACATCGCGCAGCGCGAGCGCAAGCAGCTGCACCTGGAGCAGATGGGCCGGTACGCGGAAGCGCACGACTGCCGCATGCGCCACCTGGTCGCGCACTTCGGCGACGTGCAGGACTCCGGCGCCGCCTGCGGCCTGTGCGACGTCTGCGCCCCCGAGTCCTGCGAGGTCGTCCGCTTCGAGGAGCCCTCCGCGATGGAGTTCCACTCCCTGGGCCGCATCCTGGAGGCCCTGCACGCGCGCGACGGTCAGGCCACCGGACGGCTCCACCGGGAGCTCTTTGGCGAACAGCTCCACCGCCGTGACTTTGAACGGCTCGTGGGCGGCCTGGTGCGCGCGGGGCTGGTGCGCCTGGACTCGGATTCCTTCGACAAGGACGGCCAGGTCATCCAGTTCCAGCGGCTGTCCCTCACGGACACCGGCCGCCGTGCCCGCGTCATCGCCCCCGGACAGGTGGTGCTCCCCCAGGCGCGCGAGGTGGCCACCAAGAAGCGCAAGGGACGCACGGCCGCCGGTGGCGCGAAGCGCACCGCGCGCAAGAGCGCCTCGCCCCGGGGACGCGCCCAGGGGCGCCGCGGCAGTGCCTCCGGCGACGCGGACTTCAGCCAGGAGCCCTTCCCCTCGGAAGCGCCCGCCCGCGGCGGCTGGAAGGCGCGCGCCCCGTCGGAGGTGTCACCTGGCCGTGGGGCCAAGGCCTCCTGGAACGCGTCCCGCCCCGCGCCGCCGGACTTCGAGCCGGCCCCGGCGTCTCCCGCCCTGGTGGCCACCCTCAAGGAGTGGCGCCTCACCGAGGCCCGCAAGCGCAAGGTGCCAGCCTTCCGCATCCTCACCGACCGTGTGCTGGACGCCATCGCCAGCGCCCGGCCGTCCAGCGGCGCGGAGCTGATGTCCATCCATGGCGTGGGCCCCACCCTCGCGGAGCGCTACGGCCCGCAAATCCTCTCGCTCGTGTCCCGGCGCTGATCCGCGTGTCGCCCGGTGGACAGGGGCGCGCGGATCCGCTGCCTGCCGTCCGCCTCGAACCGCCTGACAAGGGAAAGCCCTTTCCTGGGCCGCAGGCGCGGACAGCGACCGGCCAGGCATGGAAGCTTGTTTCCCAAGCTTGTAGGCAAAAGTCCGGGTGCCACCTTCTCGTCCACACGCGCATTGGGAGCGGCGTGAGGGGTCAAGGGGGCGCGCAATGGAGCTGGGCTTCGAGACGATTGGCAACGCCACACTCATCTGTCACGACAACGGTCCGGTGCTGGTGACCGACCCCTGGACGGACGGGGACGCCTACTTCGGCAGCTGGACGCTGTCCCATGAGATTCCGGACGAGCAGCGCCAGGCCATCCTGGATTGCCCCTACGTGTGGCTGTCCCACGGCCACCCGGATCACCTGAGCATGGCGTCGCTGGAGAAGCTGCGCTCACGCACGCTGCTGGTCCCCAACCACGTGGGCGGCCGGATCCGCGACGACCTGCGCGAGGCGGGCTTCAAGGTCCAGGTGCTCCAGGACCGCGAGTGGACGCGCCTGTCCCCGCGCATCCGCGTGCTGTGCATCCCGGACGTGAACCAGGACGCGGTGCTGCTGGTGGAGGTGGGCGGCCGGCTCATCGTCAACCTCAACGACGCGGGCGACCGCGGCCAGGGCCGCTTCGTGCGCCGGGTCATCAAGGAGTACAGCGAGACGTACCTGCTGGCCCTGTCCGGCTACGGCGACGCGGACATGATGAACTTCTTCACGGAGGACGGGCGCCGCATCCTCCCGTACGCCGCGGCGAAGACGCCCGTGGGACAGACCATCGCGCGCATGGCGGAGACGTACGGCGTGCGCTACTTCGTCCCCTTCAGCTCCATGCACAAGTACCAGCGCGCGGACAGCGTCTGGTGCTCCGAGTACACCACCACGCTGCCGGACTACGCGCGGGGCTTCGCCTCCACCACCTGCGAGATGCTCCCGGCCTTCCTGCGCCGCGACTTCACCAACGACGCCTCCGTCTCCATCAACCCGAAGGAGCGCGCCATCAAGCCGGTGGACCCGAAGGACTTCGGGGATGACTGGAGCGAGCGCCTGGAGGCGGACGAGGTGAAGCAGCTGGAGCAGTACTTCCGCGCCGTCGAGCACCTGGGCACGGTGATGGACTTCCTGCGCTTCCGCGTGGGCGGCCAGGAGCACGTCATCGAGCTCAACAAGCGCCGCTTCCACAAGGGCATCACCTTCGAGGCGCCCCGCAACTCGCTGATGACCGCCGTGAAGTACCAGGTGTTCGACGACCTGCTCATCGGCAACTTCATGAAGACCACCGTGCACGGCGGCTTCGGCAAGGGCAGCCTCTATCCGGACTTCAGCCCCTACGTGGCCAAGTACGCGGACAACGGCAAGGCCCGCACGGCGGCGGAGCTGCGCAACTACTTCAACGAGTACAAGAGCCGCGACATGGTGGGCTACCTGCGCCACCAGCTGGATGCCCACTGCGTGCGCCCCCTCCAGCTTCAGTCCGCGGAGCTGCTGCGCACCCTCCTGCCCCCGGGCTCCAACACCTTCCGCATGGCCAAGGAGACCTACTGGAAGATGCGCCGCGCCATCCTCTAGAAACTGACTGAAGTCAGGACACCCCGCTGTCCATTCCTCGGACAGCGGGAGGCCCCCGGGAAAACATAAATCATTCAGGGGGGTTGGGATTGTAAACGTCACGTTAAGTGACGGTTGACGGGGGCGGGGCTGGTGCGAAGCTGCTCCAGCTATCCTCGCGTTTCCCGTTTTTCTCCTGGGAGGGGGCGTTGGCCCGGCAGTTGCTCACTGCCCCGGCGCGCGGCCGCGGCTGGCGGGAAGGCCAGGCGGTGGTAGCGCATCCCTCGAAGCACCCAGGAAGAGTCCCCCAATGCTCAAGTTCCGCTCTGTTGCGATGCTGGCCGGTGTCTCGATGCTGCTCGGCGCGTGCGGTGGTCCCGAGTCCGCGCAGGAGCGCGAGGTCAAGCCCACGTGGGAGGAGTTCAAGGCGAGCGCCTACCGTGAGCCGTGGGAGGGCGGAAAGTACATCGTCAACGGTGACGAGGCGCTGGAGTCCGAGGAGGAGCTGGAGGCCTACTTCCGCAACGTCGTCGAGGCGCAGCTGGGCCAGCAGCAGGACGGCCTGGCCGTGTACTACATCGGCGGCGACATCAAGTGGAGCAGCACCCAGAAGCTGAACCTCACGTACTGCATCAGCAACAACTTCGGCACCAACAAGACGAAGATGGTGAACGCGATGGCGAGCGCGACGGCGGCCTGGGAGGCCACGGCGAACGTCAACTTCACCTACCTGTCCCAGTACGACGCGTCCTGCACCGCGTCCCAGTCGGGCGTGCTGTTCGACATCCGTCCGGTGTCGGGCCAGTCCTACGTGGCGCGCGCGTTCTTCCCCAACTCCAGCCGCTCCGGCCGCAACGTCCTGGTGGACAGCAGCGCCTTCGGCAACCTGTCGCCCTGGACGCTGACGGGCATCCTGCGTCACGAGCTGGGCCACACGCTGGGCTTCCGTCACGAGCACACCCGCTCCACCGCGAGCGGCTGCTACGAGGACAGCCAGTGGCGTGCGCTGACCTCCACCTACGACCGCGCCTCGGTCATGCACTACCCGCAGTGCAACGGCACCCAGACGGGCGACCTCGTGCTGACCACCCTGGACAAGCAGGGCGCCCGCGCGCTGTACCCGTGATGAGCTGAGCCGTCACGGCTTGCTTGAAGGGCCTGGGGCCGGTGGGAGCGTCTTCTTCGACGCGCCCGTCGGCCCCGCGCCGTTTTTCAGAAGCGGGCGGAGATCTCCTCGGCCTCCGAGGGGCGCTCGAAGAAGACGAGCGTCTTGCCGCCGCGCTCGCCAATCTCCAGGCACTCCAGCTCCCCCGTCTGCGAGTCCAGCTCCGCGTAGAGGTGGTCCGGTTCGAGGATGCGGTGGGTGATGCGCTCGTTCTCGCGGCCCACGATGATCTGCACCGCGCCGGAGTCGCTGCCCTTGGTCTCCAGGGTGATGTCCACCAGGGGCAGGCGGTCCGCCAGGGGCTGGTCGCCGGTCTCCGCGTCGATGGACTCCACGCGCACCCACCGGGTGGCGTCCTGCCTGCTGATGCCGGAGAGGTAGCTTGCCCACTCCTCCCGGGGAATCTGCTGGTTGATGTGTGCCATGGGCCGCCTCCGCGCGTTGTGTGCCTCAACCGTAAGGCGTCTGACTCGCGGGTGAAGGACGGGCCCGGCTGAACGATGCTCCGGGGGCCCCGCGGACCGGGCCCCGGTACGTCGGCTGCTCTCAGTCGCGCACGGCGTGCACGGCGTCGTCCTTCAGCACCAGGCGTACCGTGGCGGCCTTCCCATGGCCGAAGTGCTCGTACGCGGCCTGTTCCAGCACGGGGGCCAGGGCGGTGCGCAGGCCGCGGGCGCCCGTCTCGCGCTTGAGGGCGCGCGCGACAATCCACTCGCGCACGGCGGGCTCCACGGTGAGCTGGAGTCCTTCGTGGGCGAACTCGCGCTCCCAGGTGCGCAGCACGTTGTCCTGGAGGATGTCCCCCAGCGTGGCCGCGTCCAGCGGGCTGAAGGACACCAGCCGGTTGAAGCGGCCAATCAGCTCCGGGATGAAGCCGTAGCGCGCGAACGCGGTGGTGTTCTCCAGGTGCTCTTCCGTGATGCGCGTGGCGATGGACTCCAGGTCCTTCTGGCCGCCCTTGCCGGGCTCGCGGCCAAAGCCCACGCGCTCCACGTGGGCCATGGTCTCCGCCGTGCCCCGGAAGCCGCTGAACGCACCGCAGGCGATGAAGGTGATGCAGCCCATGTCCAGGGACTCGGCGCGGATGCGGCTGGTGAAGCCGAAGTCCGGCGGGAACGTGGCCTGCGCCGCGGAGAGCAGGTGCAGCAGGCTTCGCTGCACGCCGAAGCCGCTCACGTCCTTGGTGGTCTGCTGGCCGGAGAAGCGGCTGTCGGAGCGGCTGGTGGCGAGCTTGTCGAACTCGTCCATGCAGATGACGCCGCAGGCGGCCCAGGCCGCGTCGCGTTCCGCGGCCTCGTACAGGCGGGAGAGCAGGGTGCTGACGTCGTCGCCCACGTAGCCCGTTTCGGAGAACTGGGTGGCGTCCGCGAGCACGGTGGGCACGCCCAGGATTTCGCGGAACATCAGCTCCACGAGGAACGTCTTGCCGGAGCCGGTGGGGCCCAGGAAGAGGGCGTTCTCGCGGGTGCCGGGCTCGGGCTCCAGCCCCTCCAGGTACAGCCGGCGGATGCGGCGCAGGTGCCGGTAGGCCAGCACGGAGGCCGCGCGGCGGGCCTCGGACTGGCCCCGGTAGCCCAGGTCTCCCAGGCGCGCGTCGATCTCCTGGGGCGACAGCACCTCCAGCGCGGCCACGCGCTCCTGGATGGGCGGGCCTTCGGGGAAGGCGGAGGGCATTTCGACGCCGGAACGGGGAGACATCGCGGTGGGCTCCAGGAGGGGCGGGCTCGGCGCTGCCCATCATCCGGGACGGGCCCGGGCGCCACAAGCCATCCCCCTGCCATCCCCTGGAGCGGAGGGCGTGCGCCCCTCCGTCCGCCGGTCCGCACTCATAGCCCCCGAGAGGTCGGCCCGTGAACAGCGGTGGGCCTTGGGGGCAAGGGGTGCTCCCCGGCCTCGCGCGCGCGCATTAACAGGGACCCGACATGGCTCAATCGACTGAAGCACGGTCTCAAGCGCCCCGGCTGGGTGCGTGGGCAGAGGGTTCCTCGGTGCGCTGGCGCGTCTGGGCGCCCGGCCACAAGGGCGTGGACGTCGTCCTCTACGACGCGGAGGACCGCGTCCTGCGCAAGGTGCCGCTCACGCCGGAAGCGGATGGCTGCTTCGGCGGCGCGCTGCCGGACCTGGCGGAGGGCACGCGCTACAAGCTCAGCGTGGACGGCGGCGACCCGTTCCCGGATCCGTGGTCCCGCTCGCAGCCCCAGGGCGTGCACGGCCCGTCCGAAGTGGTGGGCTCCGACCATGGCTGGACGGACTCGCACTGGAAGGGGCCGGATCCGCAGGCGCTGGTCATCTACGAGGTGCACGTGGGCACCGCCACGCCGGAGGGCACCTTCGAGGCCTTCATCCCGAAGCTGGCCCACCTGCGCGAATTGGGCGTCAACACGCTGGAGCTGTTGCCGGTGGCCAGCTTCCCGGGCGCGCGCAACTGGGGCTACGACGGCGTGGACCTCTTCGCGCCGCAGGCCACGTACGGTGGGCCCAGGGGCCTGCGCAGGCTCATCGACGCGGCGCACGCGCACGGCATCGCGGTGCTCATCGACGCCGTCTACAACCACTTCGGTCCGGACGGGAACTACCTGCGCGCGTACTCGCCGCACTACTTCACCGGCAAGCACCACACGCCCTGGGGCGACGCGGTGAACTACGACAGCGAGGGCAGCCGCTTCGTGCGCTCGCTGGTGCTGTCCAACGTGGAGATGTGGATCCGCGACTACCACGCGGACGGCCTGCGCCTGGACGCCGCCCACGCCATCGTGGACGACGGCCAGCCGCACCTGCTCGCGGAAATCGTCGAGCGCGCCCACGCCTCCGCTTCCGGCCGCCGCGTCGTCGTCATCGCCGAGGACGAGCGCAACGAGCGCAAGCTCGTCACGCCCGCGTCGGAAGGCGGCTACGGCCTGGACGGCGTCTGGGCGGATGACCTGCATCACCAGCTGCGGCGCGCCTTCGCGGGGGACCACGAGGGCTACTACCAGGACTACACGGGCAGCGCGGAGGACCTGGCCGCGACGCTGCGCCAGGGCTGGTTCTACACGGGCCAGAAGTCCAGGAACCTGGGCCACGCGCGAGGCACGGACCCGAAGGGGCTGGGGCCGTGGCACTTCGTGCACTGCATCCAGAACCATGACCAGGTGGGCAACCGGCCCTTCGGCAACCGCCTGTCGGAGGACGTGTCTCCGGCCGCCTACCGCGCCATGAGCACGCTGCTGCTGATGTCGCCCTTCACGCCGTTGCTCTTCATGGGCCAGGAGTGGAACGCGCGCACGCCGTTCCTCTACTTCACGGACCACAACGCGGAGCTGGGCAAGCTCGTCACGGAAGGGCGCCGCAAGGAGTTCGCCGGCTTCTCCCGCTTCAAGGGCGAGGAGGTGCCGGACCCGCAGGCCCGCGACACCTTCACGCGCTCCACGCTGGACTGGGGCGAGCTGGACAACGCGGAGGCCGCGGGCGTGCACACGCTCTACAAGGAGCTGCTGCGCCTGCGCGCCACGGAGCCCGTGCTCACCAGCCGTCAGGGCACGCACGACGCGCGAGCGCTGGGGCCGGACGCGTTCGTGCTGGAGCGCCGGGCGGAAGGGGACACGCTGCTCATCGTCGTGAACCTGAAGGGCTCGCTGATGCACACGCTGAACCCGCGCGCGAGCGCGGGCATCGTCATGTGGAGTGAGAACCCGCGCTATGGCGGCACCGTGGCGGCGTCTCCGCTCACCGGTAACGTCCTGCACCTGGATGGCCCGTCCGCGGCGGTGGTGAAGCTGCGCGAGTAGCCCGCACGCAAAGGCAGACACGGTTTCACGCGCGGCCCGTCTCCTGGAAGCAGGGGAGCGGGCCGCCGCTGTTTCAGTCCGTGAAACACGCCCGGACAAGGAATGCCCTCGGGGGTGGGCCGGTACTCGGCCGCCAGGAGGAAGCACCTGTGTCCCAATCCCATCCATCGCTCACCCTCGCGAGCGCGCTCCTGCTGCTCGGGTCCGCCGCACCGGCGCTCGCCGCGTCGGGCTTCACCGCCGTCACCGCCAGCGGGAACGACGGCAACCCGCCGTCCGCCACCATCGACGGCAACCTCACCACGCGCTGGTCCAGCGACGGCGTGGGGCAGTGGCTCCGGGGCGACCTGGGCAGCGTGAGGTCGCTGTCCGCGGTGGACATCGCCTGGCACCGGGGCGACGAGCGGACCAACACGTTCGTCCTGACCACGTCCACGGACGGCACCACCTGGTCCACCGCCGTGTCCACGACGTCGTCCGGCACCACCGCGAACCTCGAGCGCTACGGCTTCACCGCGCGCAACGCCCGCTACGTGCGCGTCACCGTCAACGGCAACTCCGTCAACACCTGGGCCAGCATCGCGGAGTGGGCCGCCATCACCTCCGCCGCCACGCCCACGGCCGGCAAGGACCGCTTCGGCGTCACCATGCTCTACCCCTCGAAGTCCGGGGGCGAGGCGTGGACGCTGGCGGACAACGCGCTCGCGGACGCGCGCTTCGACCCGCAGGACACGATTACCCGCAACAGCGACGGCTCCTGGAAGATGAAGGACAAGCAGGTGCGGATGAGCGTCTTCACGTCCACGGGCTACGACGACCGGAAGATTCCCACCTACGACCGGGACGTGCTCGCCAGCCGCGGCTACATGCAGGCGCCCAACGACTGGAAGAACATCGAGATGACCGGCTTCGTGAAGGTCAACGCGGTGGCGGACGTGAAGGACAACTTCGCGTGGTACGCGCGCGGCGGGAAGCACAACGGCGACCACTCCGGCTGCGAGGGCAGCAGCTACAAGGCCGGCCTGCACTACGACGGCCGCGCCCGCTGGGAGAAGGAGACCTGGCACGTCTCCTACGAGCAGACGCCCTACGTCACCGCCACCTCCGCGCTCAAGGGCCGCTGGGTGGGCTTCAAGGCCGTCATGCGCAACGTCACCGTCAGCGGCCAGACGGCCGTGAAGCTGGAGCTCTACGTCAACGAGAACGCGGACCGGGTGACGTGGAAGAAGGCCTACGACACCACCGACGCGGGCAGGTGGGGCGGCGATGCGCAGCACTGCGGCGGCGCGGTGCCGGCCGCGCCCATTACCTGGGGCGGCCCCATCGCCGTCTTCCGCTGGGACAACGCGACGGACGTGGACTTCAAGTGGCTGAGTGTCCGCGAAATCCAGCCCTGAACCCCGCGTGAAGGCGGGCTCGCGCGCGGTCTGACGCAGGACGGCAGGCCGCGCGCCGGGCGGGCGGGGAGGCCCGGCACGGGGCCCGTCGCTTATACACATCT
>NZ_RAWL01000024.1:0-38741 GCF_003668885.1 Corallococcus sp. AB049A
CCTGCGGGGTCTGCGCCTGCTGCACTCGCGCCGCGACGGCGCCGCCAATCGACTCACCGATTCTGGACATGTTGGGTCTTCCCCCTCGAACCACCGAGACGGTGGACGTTGATGGATTATCGACCCTCGCCGCCCGGAGTTGCGGTCTTTTCCACCCCTACATCCACCCCAACGGCGCCCGTCAGGGCCGGCTCCGGTAGCGGTCCACGGCGGCCAGGAGCACCTCCGTGCGCACCGGCTTGCCCAGCAGGCCCACCGTCCCGGCCGGGGCCGCCTGGAGGTCCGGGTCCGCGGTCAGCGCCAGCACCGGCAGCCTCGATGCCTGGTCCAGGCCGCGCAGCCGGGTGAGGAAGCGCTGGTCCTCCGGGTTGCGCAGCATCAGGCTGAGCAGCACCAGGGAGGGACTTCGAGGGAGCCGGGACAGCACGTCCAGGGCCTGGGGGACCGTGGCGACGGACAGCACCGTGTAGCCCTCCAGCACCAGGAGGGCCACCAGGGCCTCGCGCAGGTCGTCGTAGCTTTCGACGACGAGCACGGTTGAACGTGTGTCCAGGGCATCCACCATCAAGCCTTATACCGCCGGAGTCCCAGGGCGTGCACCCCCTGGGGACCGGGGGCAGGTGGGTCTCAAGCGCGGGCCTTGGGGCTCAGCTGGGGCTTGAGGATGACCTTGGTGTAGCCGTCCTTGCGCGCGTCGAACTTCCGGTACGCGTCCGGCGCGTCCCGCAGCGGCAGGCGGTGGCTGACGATCATGCTCGGCTTCGCCCGGCCCGCGATGATGAGGTCGCGCAGGAAGTGGTTGTAGCGCTTCACCGGCGTCTGGCCCGTGCCCACGGTGATGCCCTTGTCGAAGACCTGGGCCCACGGCAGCGGGTAGATGCCCTGCTTCGCGTTCTCGTCCGGGGCGCCGGGGTCCGGGGCCATGTAGACGCCGATGACGCCGATGTGGCCCGTGGGGTTCACCAGCTCCACCAGCTGCTCCAGCACCTGGGTGGGCTTCTCCTTGCCGCCGTGCGTGTCCGCGGTCTTGATGTCGCGCGACTGGTAGCCCACGGCGTCAATGCCGCACATCACGCCCAGGGCCTTCTCCTCACCGGGGCGCAGCGCGCCCATGATGAGCGGGTTGCCTCGGCGCAGGTCGAGGATCTGCTTCACCGGGTCGCCCTTCGTGAAGTCGATGGGGATGGCGCCCATCTCCTTCACCTTGGCCAGGCGCTCCGGGACGCTGTCCACCACGTAGACCTCGGAGGCACCGCGCAGCAGCGCGCAGTAGCCGGCGAGCAGGCCCACCGGGCCCGCGCCGAACACGGCGACCGTGGCGCCCGGCCGCACGTTCGCGAGCTCGGTGCCGTGGTAGGCGGTGGGGAACACGTCCGACAGGAGCAGGAAGTCGTCCTCCAGGTCGTCGCCCGGCTGGCCCGGAATCTTCAGGCAGTTGAAGTCCGCCCAGGGCACCCGCAGCAGCTCCGCCTGTCCACCCCGGTACGGTCCCATGCCCGCGTAGCCGTAGCCCGCGTGCGGCGCCTCCGGGTTCGCGACCAGGCAGGCCTCCGTGCGCCCGCGCACGCAGTCGAAGCAGGTGCCACAGGCGATGTTGAAGGGCAGCACCACGCGGTCGCCCTTCTTGATGCTCCGCACGCCGGGGCCCACCTGCTCCACGACGCCCATGTTCTCGTGGCCGAACACCTGCCCGGCCTTGGACGCGGTGCGGCCCTCGTACATGTGCAGGTCGCTTCCGCAGATGCCCGCGGACGTGACGCGGATGACGCAGTCGGTGGGGGACTCCAGCTTCGGGTCCTCGACCTCCTCCACCTTCACCTGGCTGTTCTCTTTGTAGACGACGGCGAGCATGAGCCCCTCCCGGGTTGGATGCGTAACGCGGCCCACCAAAAGTGGGACGCGGCACGTCCATTGGAAGAGGCCGTGGAATTCCCACGCCCGGCCGCCCCGTGCAGGCGTGCAGGGCGGGCGCGCATCCAGGCCCTCGCGGCCCGTCAGTGCGCCATCACCACCGGCGCCTCCGCCGGAGACACCAAGGACTGACGCTCCCACGCGCGGCTGCGCCAGCGCAGCCACATGGCCAGGCCGCGCGTCCACTCGTCCGCGGCCACCGCCAGCCACACCCCCGCGAGCCCCAGCTGGAGGTGGAACACCAGGTAGTAGCCCAGGGGCACGCTCATGCAGACCATGGAGAGCACCCCCATGATGACCGGGAAGGTGGCGTCACCCGCGGCGCGCAGCGCGTTCACCAGCACCAGGTTGAACGAGCGCCCCGTCTCCAAGAGCAGGCTCAACAGCAGCACCTGCGACGTGAGCCGCAGGATGTCGCCGTCGTGCGTGAAGAGGCGGATGAGCGGTTCACGCAAGAGGATGGCCGTCACGTCCACCGCCACCGTGATGCCGACGCTCCACTTGAGGCTCTTGAGCACGCGCGCGTACGCGTCCTGGGAGCGCTTCGCGCCCACGAGCCGCCCCACGATGATGGACGTGCCCATGCCAATGGCCAGGCTGCACAGGAACACGTACTGGGACATGGCGTTGGCGTACTGCCGCGACGCCAGCGCCACCGGACCCAGGTACGTCACGTAGTACAGGAACACCGTCTGGCACGCGTGGTACGTCAGCTGCTCCACCGCGGACGGCACGCCCACGCGCAGGATCTTGCGGACGTACTCGCGCGTCAGCGCCACGAAGTTCGTGGGCCGCATCTTCACGTCCATCACCCGCCAGAGCATCCAGCCGAAGACGCCCACCGCCGCCGCGCGGCTGAAGACGGTGGACATGGCCGCGCCCGCCACGCCGTGCGCCGTGAAGCCGAAGTGCCCGAAGATGAGCACCCAATTGCCCACCACGTGCACCACGTTCATGCCCAGGGCCACGTACATGGACTGCCGCGTGAAGCCGTACGTGCGGATGAGGCTGGAGAAGACGTTGATGAGCGCCTGGAGGAACAGGAAGCCGCCCGCGATGTGCCAGTAGGTGCTGGCGTACTCAAGCGTCTTCGGCTCCAGGTTCATCCGCCCCAGGATGGCGTCCGCGGACAGGAGCAGTCCGCCGCTCACGGCCAGGCCCAGCAGGAGGTTCAGGGTGATGGCCTGCGCCGCGATGCGCGCCGCCTCCACGCCCCGCTTCGCGCCCAGATACTGCGACACGACGATGGACGCGCCGTGGCTCACCACCTCCATCACCAGGATGCAGATGAAGACGTACTGATTGACGACGCCCACCGCGGACACGGCGGCGTCCGACACACCGCTGAGCATCAGCGTGTCCGCCGTGCCCATCAGCATGAAGAGGAAGATTTCGAAGAAGATGGGCCAGGTGAGCCGGAACAAGCCGGGCTCGCCCGCGGGAGTCGTCTGGACTTCGGTGTGCATGGATGCGCCGCGTCAGGTGACCCACTGTGCGCGCGCGATATTTCGATTTCAACCGGAAGCACCCGCGCCGCCTGCCTGGCTGGCGCGGATGCCTGGCGTTGAAAAAGTGAGAGCGGAACCTACGACGTGAGGCGGGACACGGTGTCGACCAGGTCTCGCAGGGAGAAGGGCTTCTTGAGGAAGCCGGCCCACTTCTGTTCCTCGGCCTTCGCCCTGGGCGGCTGGATGGCGCTCATGACGAGGATGGGGAAGTGCTGGGTGCCGTCCTTGCGGATGGCGTCGATGGTCTCGTAGCCATTCATCACCGGCATCATCACGTCGATGATGGCCAGGTCGGGCTTCTCCTCCTTGAGCCTGGCCAGGGCCTCGCGGCCGTTGCCGCAGGTGATGACGCGCAGCTGCTCCTCTTCCAGGATGGCCTGGATGGCTTCGGCGATGTCCTGCTCATCGTCCACGACGAGCACGGTCTTCATGAGCGCCTCCGCCGGGACGTGCCCGCCGGAGCCTTCTTCGCGGCCGGCTTCTTCTTCGCGGCCGCCTTGCGGCCCTGCTTCTTGCGCGTGCCCAGCGGGGCCTTCACCTTGTCGGGGCGGGAGGACTCGCCGGAGATGCGCGCGTGGCCGGTGAGGATGCTCTCCGCGCTCTCGAAGGTCTCCGCGACCTGGATGCCCTTTTCGCTGATGGAGAACTCGCGGATGGCGCTGTCGTAGGCGCTCTCGCGCATCTTCATGATGGAGAGCAGGCGGTAGAGCTGCGAGCGCAGCTCCACGTAGCGCAGCAGGATGACGTTCTCCACGGTGGACGCGGCCTCCGGCTGGGGCATGTCCACGCCGGGGCTGAAGAGCGGCGTCTCATCCGAGTACAGCGTGGTGACGTCCATCATCCGCAGCTGGTGCGCGAGCGCGGAGAAGAAGCGCCCCATGCGGTCCGGGTACACCGCCGCGGAGCGGAAGCCGGACACGCCGTCGATGAAGAGGCGCAGGCGGTCCACCTTGCGCTCCTGGATGCGCTCCAGCAGCTTCTCCGCCAGCGAGTCCAGGTTGTGCTCCAAGGGCGGCTGCCACTGGATTTCAATGAGGCCCTCGTCCACGTACTTCTTGAGGTCCCCCATGCCGGTGCCTTCGGCCTTCTCGATGAGGCGGGGAGGCGTCTCGAAGAAGCCGAAGTAGACGCCCGGCTGGCCCGCGCGCGCGCCCTGCAGGAGGAAGTGCAGGCCCAAGAGCGTCTTGCCCGTGCCGGGCGCGCCCAACAGCAGCGTGGTGGAGCCGGACAGCACGCCGCCCCGGAGCGCTTCGTCCAGGCGGGGGATGCCGAAGGGCATGCGGATGCGGTCCTCGCGCCCTGACGCGGCGGGGTGCGCGAACTGCACCTCCGTGCGCGGGTGGATGACGATGCCCTGGTTGGAGATCTCCACCTCATGGCGGCCCAGCAGGGACGGGCCGCCGCGGAACTTGGTGGCGATGAGCTCGCGCACCGCGCGGGGCCCGTGCAGCCACAGGGACAATTCGAAGATGCCGTCCACCGCGGTGTTCTCCGGGTGGATCTCCCCCTCATGGTGCGGGGCGAGCAGCAGCGAGGTGCAGCCCAGGATGCTGCTGAAGGTCTGCAGGTCCTGGAGGAAGCGCTTGAAGGACAGGTCCGAGCGGGCGAACTCCTTCGCCGCGTCCATCCCGTCGATGATGAGCAGCGTGGTGCCGTGGGCCTGGGCGTTCTTGCGCAGGAGCTCCAAGAGGCCCTTGAGCCCGTCGCGCTCCAGGTCGCGGTAGCCGCTCAGGTACTGGAGCCGGTCCGGGATGACGTCCGGGTCGAAGAACGTCATCTGCGACAGGTTCTCCAGCATGCGCCCGTGCGACTCCGACAAGAGCGTCACGTAGAGCGCCTTGCCGCCGTTCTTCACGTGCTGGAAGGCGATCTGGTTGGCCAGCACCGTCTTGCCGGAGCCCGGCGGGCCGATGATGGCGTAGGACGAGCCCTGGATGAGGCCGCCCTTGGTGATGAAGTCCAGCCGGGGCACGTTGGTGACGAGGCGCTTCGCCGGACTCCTGCCTTCGCCAGACGGATTGCTTCCGTCCGCGTCTTCGGTGTTCGCCACGAAATCCTCTTCTCTGGAGACGTCAGTAACGCTGGGTGCGATTCAGGGGGAGCTTCAATTCGAAACAGGCGCCCTGGCCCAGGGCGCTCTTCACGGTCAGCGCGCCTTCGTGCGCGGCGGCGATCTCCTGGGCCAGGTACAGCCCCAGGCCCAGGCCCTCGAAGCGGCCGCTGGACGCCACGCGCTCGAAGCGGCGGAAGATGCGCGCCTGGTCCTCCGGCGCGATGCCCACGCCCTGGTCCTCCACGGCGAGCACCGCGTGGCCTTCGTGCGTGGACAGGCGCACCTTCGCGGGCCGGTCCTCGCCGAACTTGATGGCGTTGGACAACAGGTGGCCCACGGCCTGCTCCAGCATGCGCCGGTCGCCAAAGAGCAGGACGGGGGCTTCGGGCAGCTCCACGGCCAGGGCCACGCTCGCGCTCCTGGCCGGAACCTGGAAGCGCTCCACCTGTTCGCGCACCACCTGGGAGAGGTCCACCGTGTCCACCAGCAGGGTCACGTCCTGCGCGGACAGGCGTGACACGTCCGCCAGGCTCTCCACCAGGACCTGCAGCCGGGTGAGCTGGCGCACCGCGGGCTCCAGGCGCTTCTGCATGGAGCCGCCCGCGTCCGCGTCGCCCTTCACCATCTCCACCGCGCGCTCCAGGTTGAGGCGCAGCACGGTGAGGGGCGTTCGCAGCTCGTGCCCGGCGATGCGCAGGAACCGGTCGCGCGCGCGCACGGCGTCCTGCGCGCGGGCCTGCAGGCGCAAGAGGGCCTCGATGTTGGCCAGCAGCTCGTCCTCCGCCAGGGGGCGCGTCCAGTACGCGTCCGCGCCCTGGGCCAGGCCCCGCACGCGGTCCTCGCGCTGGACGGACACGGACGACAGGTGGGCGATGAGCAGGTCGTGCGTGGGCTCGTCCGAGCGCAGGCGGCGGCACACCTCGTAGCCGTCGATGTCCGGCATGTGCACGTCCAGCAGCACCAGGTCGGGCCTCCCCTGGGCCAGCCGCAGGGCCTCACGCCCTCCCGTGGCCTCGAGCACCTGGTAGCCGCCCTGCTTCAGGGTGAGGCTGAGCAGGTACAGCGTCGCGGGGTCGTCGTTGACGTTGAGGACCGTGACTGCTGGGCGGGTGTGCCGGGGATTCTGGGAGTCGGACGGATTCACGGACGGTGTCGCGGGAACAGTGGGGCCGCGCGCGGCGAATGGAACCACCTGCACTCAAAAAGAGTGGCGGCAGTGTGCCGGGGTCCGCCCCGGGTGTTGCCCGCCGGACGGATCCGGCGCTGGAGACGTCCTCCTTTTCCCAGGCGGGGTGTCAGGCGCAGGATGGGTGAGCAGACGCGGGCCCGGATTTCCGGCCTTGGGAGGGACACGGCATGCGCGGTGCGGCGGGTGAGCTGTTCGTCGATGACGGTGGGACGGGGCAGGGGACACCCGTGGTGTTCGTGCACTCGGCGTGTGGAGACACGCGGCAGTGGGCGGCGCAGCTCCAGCACGTGCGGCCGCACCGGCGCGCGGTCGCGTTGGATCTGCGCGGCCACGGCCAGTCCACGCTCACGCCGGACGCGGACTTCACGGTGGAGGACCTCGCCGGGGACGTGGCCACGGTGGTGGAGGGCCTGGGGCTGCCGCGCGTGGTGCTGGTGGGCCACAGCCTGGGCGGCGCGGTGAGCCTGGCGTACGCGGCCGCGAACCCGGAGCGCGTGGCGGGCCTCTTCCTGTTGGATCCCGCGTCCGACGGGCGCCAGGTCCCCAGGGAGGCGGCGGAGGGGATGATGGCCGCGCTCGCCACGGACGGCTGGGTGCAGGTGATTGAGCAGTACTGGAGCACGCTCCTGGTGCCGTCCAGCCCCCAGGTGCGTGAGCAGGTGCTGGGCCAGCTGCGGCGCACGCAGCGCGGGGCGGTGAAGGCCGCCATGGGCGCGCTGCTCAAGTTCGACCCCGTCACCGCGCTGAAGCGCTACCCGGGGCCGGCCCTGTCCGTCATCACGCCGCTCAATGAGAACCCCGGCGCGTACCACGTGCTCGTCCCGAGCCTGCCGTCGAAGCGCGTGACGGGCACGGGGCACTGGGTGCAGCTGGATGCCCCCGAGCAGGTCAACACCCTGCTCGATGGCTTCCTGGCGACGGTGCCCTGATCAGGGCATGGCCTCCAGGCGGAACTGCTGGCAGTCGTTGTTGGACCAGCTCCACTGCTGGACGGTGGCGCCGTCGCCGCTCGCCCAGCAGTTGCTGACGTCCAGCACCTTGCCGCTGTGGCGGGCCTCGAAGCGGGTGTAGCCGCCGGTGGTGGCCACGGGCTTGAATTGCTGGTTGGCGCCGCCCGCCCACGCCCACTGCTGCACGCGCGCGCCGTCCGCCGCGCTCGCGTCCGCCACGTCCACCGCCTTGCCGCTGTAGCGCGACACCAGCCGCGAGTAGCCGCTGTCCGTGGCCACCAGCGCCCACTGCTGGCTTTGGCCCGTGTGGCACGCCCACTGGTGCAGAACAGCGCCGTCCGCCGCGGACGGGCCCGCGATGTCCACGCACTTCCCGGTGGCCTTGTTCACCAGCCGGTACCACGGCCCCTGCGGGCCGGACGTCCCGCCCCACTGGAAGGACGCCACCGAGCGCGGCGGCAGCGTGTACTCGAAGGCCTGGCCACCCCAGCGGACCTTGAAGGACAGCGTGGCGCCGTCGTTGGAGTTGAGCGCGATGAGCGCGTGCGAGCCGTCCGGGTTCCGGAAGGCGAGCGTCTCGATGTTGTTGTTGCCTGGCGACGTGGCGCCCACGCGCACCGCGCCCGGCCGCACCACCTTCGCCAGGTGCGCCCACGCGTAGAACTCCTCGTTGCGCGTGTACGTGCCCGCGGCGTTGTCCACGGTGAACATGCCCCGGCAGTCCGAGCAGCCGCCCACGCGCGGCCCGTGGCTCGGATCCAACGCCAGGTTCCAGTAGAAGGACGTGCGCGACCAGTGGCGCAGCGGCCCGAAGAGGTTGTTCTGGAGCGCCCACTCCAGATTGGCCGCGGCGTTGGTGGCCCAGAAGCCGCCGGTGCACTCCGTGAAGTGCACCTCCTTGTCGGGGTACGCGTCGCGGAAGGCGGACTGGACGCTGTAGCTGCCCTCGGGGCTCTCGTAGCAGTGGTACGCCACGCCCGCGACGGCGCTCCGGGCCTGCCCGCCGTTGTAGGCCATCACCTCGTGCGGATAGCCCGCGGGGCCCGAGCCGTCATGCCAGTTGTGGTCCCACGCCAGCACCTTCACGCCGTTGAAGCCCGCGGCGTTGAGCGCGGGGCGCAGGTGCTGCGCGGCGAAGACGCTCTGGTCGTTGGACTCCATCTGCATCGTCGCGTAGCCGCCGTTGGCGTTGTGCGGCTCGTTCTGGGGGCTCAGCGCGTGGATGGGCACGCCGTTCGTCTGGTACGCCTGCACGAAGCGCACGAAGTAGTTCGCGTACGTGCCGTACAGGTCGTTGCGCAGGTAGCCGCCGCCGGTGAGCGAGTTGTTGAACTTCATCCACGCGGGCGCGCTCCACGGCAGCGCGAAGATTTTGACCTCCGGGTTGATGGCGCGCGCCTGCTTCAGGAGCGGCAGGATGTACGCCGTGTCGTGGCCCACGGAGAAGTCGTTCAGGTCACAGCAGGTGTCGTCGTAGGTGTAGTTGTTGCGCGAGAAGTCGGACGCGCCCATGGGCAGGCGGATGGCGCTCTGGCCCGCGCCCGCCGTCACGCTGAACAGGTCGTTCATGATGGCCGTGCGCTGGGGCGAGTTGAAGATGAGCCACGCGGACGAGTCCGTGAGCGCGCCGCCAAAGCCGTCCACCGTCTGGTACGTCACGCCGTCGTTCACGTCGATGGCGGTCGCGCTGCCCGTCTCCGGACCGAACGTCTTGTTCGCCTCGGCGTTGAGCTTCTTCGCCAGCGCGCTGCCGGACGTCGTCGTCAGCCACACGCGCACCGTCTCGTTCGCCGCGCTCGCGGCGGGTGGCAGCAGAGTGGAGGCGGCCAGCAGCAGGCCGTGCAGGGGAATACGGGACATGGGGACTCCAGAAGCCAAGAGGGAGTCCGCAGCCTATTCCGGCTGTTCTGTTAAGGCGTGTTAATCGTGGATGGCGCGGGCTCCAGGCGCCGGGTGGCGGCGGCGTGGAGCACGTTGATCTGCCGCGCCAGCCGTTCCAGCTGGGACTGGAGCAGGGGGGCCTCGGAGCCCAGCGCGGAGCCGGCTTCATCCGGGGTGGGGACGTTCCAGCCGATGAGCGCGTTGAAGGAGGGCAGGGGCTTGGGGCGCTGGCCGTGGCGTACCGCCTGCGCCAGGTCCTCCATGCTCGCGTCCATGGCCTGTGCGTAGCGCGACAGGGCCTGCTGCACGGCCGGGGAGGTGGGCACGGAGCGGCGCGACGCGAGCAGGGTGCAGACGGCGGCGAAGCGCCGGGTGAAGGCGAGCAGCGTCATCAGCGGCTCCACCGTCTCCGTGCGCCAGCGCGGTTCGTTGAGCAGCCGCTGGAAGGACGTCTCCGCGTTGATGGTGGCCAGCCCCAGCTTGCGGCGCGCCTCCGCCAGCGCCGTCCCATCCGGCGGCGTCCCCCGTTGCCAGGCACGGGAGAGCACGGCGAAGAACTCGCGGTCCGCGCTCAGCGCGTCCGCCAGCTGTGCCGGGAAGCGGTGCTCCTCCGAGCGCTGCCACAGGAAGAAGGTGCCCGCGAGCGCCAGCGCGCCGCCGATGAGCGTGTTGACGATGCGCACCGGCGCCAGCGTCCAGTCGCCGCTGCCCAGCTCCGCCAGCAGCACGAAGGTGAGCGTGGCGAAGATGGTGAACAGCCCGTAGTTGAGCGGGATGAGGCTCACGCACAGGGCCGCGGTGCAGAAGAGCAGGCCCATCATCGCGTGCGGGTTCTGCAGCCACGACGACACGGCGATGGCCAACAGGCCCCCCACCACCGTCCCCAGCACCCGCTGGAGCGCCTTGAGGAACGTGGGCCCCGTGTACGGCTGCATGATGGTGAGCACGGTGAGGGTCACCCAGTAGCCGTGGTTCGGCCGGAACACGCTGGCGATGTACACGGCCGCCGTGGTGGTGACGCCCACGCGCAGCGCGTGCCGCAGCACCTCCGAGTCCAGCGTGAGGTGCGCGCGCACGGGATCCCACAGCGGCACGTGCGACTCCTCGGCCAGCGCTCGCGTGGGAGGAGGCGCCTCCGTGAGGGGGCCGGGCAGCCGGCACGCGGTGTCCAGCGCCACGTCCGCGCGCTCGCGCAGCTCCGACAGCAGCCGCGCGATGTCCGACAGCCGCGCGCGCTCCAGCCGCGTGATGAGGCCCCGCGCGTCCAGGTCTCCCACCGCGTCCCTGAGCGCGCGTCCGTCCCAGTCCGGCTGGGGCCTGCGGCTCCGGCCCTCCTGCTCCACCAGCCGCACCAGGTCCCGCGCCGTGTTCGCGCAGTCCAGCAGCGCCACGGCCACCGCCGCGCGCGGATCCCCCACGGGGCCGCTCACCGGCGGGCCCAGGGTCTCCAGCTGCTCACCCAGGGCGATGAGCCCCATGAACATCGCGTCCGCGGACTCCAGCAGCACCAGCAGCCGCTCACCCCGGCCGCGCTCGACCCGGCCCTGGCGCGTGGCCGCGAGCGTGGTGCGCGCCAGCTCCAGCGTCTCGCGGATGCGCCCGTGCTGCTCCTGGATGAGCGCCTGCCACGCGTCCTCGCGCGCGCCCTGCACCGTGCGCGACATCCCCTCCGCGTAGTCCGCCACCGCGTCGAAGCACGCCGCCACCGCCTTGCGCGCGGGCCGGTAGGGGCGGATGGGCCAGAGCAAGAGCGACAGCACCATGGCCCACGCGGAGCCGCCCAGCACCGCCACTCCGGACTCCAGCGCGGGCACGACGCCGGCCGCGGGCAGGCCCAGCGCGATGACGAAGGTGGTGGCGGCGATGTTGCCGGTGAGGTTCGCCGCGGCACCGTAGACACCCGCGAAGCTCCACGCCGTCACCCACAGCAGGGTGGCGGGAATGGCCAGGGTGGGGTGCATTCCCGCCAGGCCGCCCAGCACCGCGGACACCGCCGCCGCCAGCGCCGTGCCGCCCATGGCGCGGAAGCGGGCGTGGTAGGAGCCGCCCTTGTCCACGAAGGACGTGTTGAAGCCGCCCACGGCCAGCCACAGGGCGCCGGGCAGGTGCAGCGCGGTGCCCACGACGGTGGGGACGAAGAACGCGAGCGCGGCCCTCAGGCCTGCCTTCACCGCGGGCCGCACGGGCGCGAAGCGGGCCACGGCCTTCGCATGGTCCAGGAACTGACGGTGGAGCACGCCTTCCCCATAGAGCAACGCCCCCGGCCGGGCCACCGGAATCCGGGCCCGATGCCGTGGGGGCGTCACTCCCGCGCGGGGCGCCGCGTCTTCTCAGTGCGTGGCGGGCACCGGCTCCCGGGCGGGCGCACCGGCCGTGGCCCTGGGGGCCACGCCCAGACCGTGGCGCCGGGCGGCGGTCTCCACGATGCGCTGCACGAGCGCCTCGTAGCTCAGGCCCCGCTCCTTCGCCCCCATGGCCACCTCGCACTGCGTCTCCAGATACGGGTTGGGGTTCACCTCCAGGATGTACGGGTCGTTGGTGCGGCTGGACACGCGGAAGTCGATGCGCGCGTAGTCGCGCAGCTTGAGCGCGCGGAACGCCGTGATGGCCGCGCGCTCCATGCGCCCGCGCAATTCGTCCGACAGGTCCGTGGGCATCATGAGGTGCGGGCTGCCCGGCGTCTCCGGGCCGAACTTCACCTCGCGGTTGGCGATCTTCATCCGCTTGCGGTTCCACCGGGAGCCGAAGTCCAGCTCCACCACCGGCAGCACCTCCGGGTTCGTGGCGTCCCCCAGCACGCCCACGTACAGCTCGCGGCCCTCGATGAACTCCTCCGCCAGCGCCTCGTCGTCGAACTCCTGGCGGATCTTCTTCACCCGCCGGGCCAGCCCCTCCATGTCCTTCTCCACGCCAAGCCCCATGGACGCGTCCGAGCGCGCGGGCTTCACCACCAGCGGGAAGGACAAATCTCCGTTCGCCTGGAACGACGTGCCGTCGAAGGTGGCGAAGCGCGGCGTGAGCACGCCGTGGAACTGGAGCAGCTGCTTGGTGAGCACCTTGTCCTGCGCGAGCAGCAGGCCCGCGGTGCCCGCGCCCGTGAAGGGCACGCGCGCCAGCTCCAGCACCGCCGCGACGTTGACCTCCAGCCGGTAGTCCTCCGCGAAGGTCTCGCAGAGGTTGAACACCAGGTCCGCGCGGGCGCTGGTGACCTTGCGCACCAGGTCGGAGACGCTCTCGTCCACGCACACCTCCGTGGTGCCGTGGCCGGCCGCGCGCAGCGCCGCGGCCACCTGCTTCACCACGGGGTCCGGCGGGTCGTCCTTGGCCTGATAGTGGAGGATGGCGATGCGAAGGGACTTCACGGGCATGTGCTAGTCCTCGAAGAAGCGGTCGGTGTGCAGGTAGTTCATCGCCAGGACGGTGACGAGCGACGCCAGCTGCATCGCCGCCTCGCGGCTGTCGTCCGGGTGCAGCGTGAGGTTCAGCGCGGCGGTGCGCTCCGCCAGGTGGTCCACGAGCGCGCGCACCACGCCCCGGCTCACCCCCGCGTAGTGGCCCACGGTGGACAACAGGCGCTGCCGCTCCGCCTGCACCAGCGTGCTGGCGCTCACCGGCGCCTCGCCCGGCCCCCAGAAGATGTCCTCCAGCGCGTGGTCGAAGGCGTTGCGCAGCTCCACGTCCACCTTCTCGTCCAGCTCGCGCTGGCGGTAGTGGTCCTGGACGGTGCCCTCCATCTCCTCGGTGGTGAAGTCCGGCTCCGCCAGCTGCACGGGCGGCGTCGTGCGGCCCAGGCGCTTTGAAATCTCCTCCACGTACTGGAGCTTCTTGAGCGCGCCCCAGCCCTGGTAGCGCTTCGCCCAGTCGCTGCCGGGCGTGAGCCACACCGCGAAGGTCTCCGCGAAGTCCTCGTCCGGGTGCTTCTGCGCGTACCAGCCGGAGATGTGGAAGACATACCGGCGCGAGAAGGGCCGGGGCTTGTAGTCGTCCTGATACGGCCGGCCGTAGTCGCCGAACACGCGGCGCCACTCGTCCGTGTCGTAGAGGCGGTACGCGTAGTTGAACGCGTGGCCCGCCTCGTGGCGCAGGTACATGAGGATCTCGGCTTCCGTCTCCGCGCCGCCGCCCAGCTCCGCTTCAATGGACAGCAGGTCCGGATCCGCCAGGTAGAAGGGCAGGCCGATGACGGGCACCCCGGACGGGCAGCCCCACTCGTCGGACAGGTAGCACTGGGGCTTGAAGCAGATGCCCTTGGCCTCCAGCTCCGAGTGCAGCTGCGCGATGTAGCGCTCCAGCGGCGTGCCCCCCAGCCGCAGGGACAGGTCCTTGATGCGCGCCTGGAGCAGCGCCTCGCGCCGGGGTGACAGCCGGCCTCGCTCGGCGCCCTCGGTGGGGTGCTTTTCGCGCAAGACCCGGGTTTCAGCCTGGGGCGTTGGCATCATCCCCGCGAAGGTGGGGCCGGAGGCCGGCGAAGGACAGCCCGCCCGCCCTGTTCCAGCAGCCGGCCAGCCGGGCGCCCGGGAGGTGCTCCACCCTGGACGGATGGACGATTTTCCAGTGGGAAGCCATGCGCCGCCGGCTTAGGGACATGGCTCGCTGATGTGAGGAGCAGCGCCCGCGATGAGCCAGGACGTCCCCGCGCAGACGCCAGAGACCCTCTTCACCGGGAGCAGTCAGATGCACGCGCTGGTGCGCGCGCATGACTGGGCCTCGTCGCCCGTGGGACCGCTGGCGTCCTGGCCCACGAGCCTCAAGGTGCTGGTCAAGACGCTGCTCGGCTCGCGCTACCCCATGATCCTCACCTGGGGCCCGGAGCTCACGCAGTTCTACAACGACGCCTATTCGCTGGTGATTGGGGACAAGCACCCGGCCGCGCTGGGCACGGACATCCGGGGCACGCTGGCGGAGGCGTGGGACTCGCTGGCGCCGCTGGTGCTGGAGGCCATGACGACGGGCGTCGCCAGCTGGGTGCCCGCGCTCCGGCTGCTGCTCAACCGCAGCGGCTACCGCGAGGAGTCCTACTTCGACGTGAGCCACGCGCCCGCCTACGACGACACGGGCGCCATCGGCGGCATGCTCGCGGTGTGCGCGGAGGTGACGCCGCGCGTGCTGAGCGAGCGGCGCACGCGGCTGTTGCGCGACCTGTCCGCCCAGGCGTCGGACACGCGCAGCGTGGCGAAGACGTGCGGCGACCTGGCGAAGGCCCTGGAGGCCCATCCCCTGGACGTGCCGTGCGCGCTGCTCTACCTGCGCGCGGACGACGGCCGGTCGCTGACGCTGTGTGGGGCCGTGGGCATTGGACAGGGCGGACCGCTGAGCCCGGAGCGCGTGCTGCTGGACCCCGGCTCGCGCATGGCGGCCCCGTACCTGCGCGCGCTCGAAGGGGAGCGGGTGCTGCGCGACGGGCTGGAGGCGCTTTTGTCCCTCCAGGGCGGGCCCTTTGGCGACGCGGTGGGCACGCTCCTGTTCCAGCCGCTCGCCGGGACGGGCGCGGCCGCGCCGCTGGGCGTCCTGGTCACCGCGCTGTCCCCCAACCGCGCCTTCGACGAGGGCCACGCGTCCTTCAGCGAACTGTTGAGCGCGCAGGTGTCAGCGTCGCTGCGCAACGCGCGGGCCTACGAGGAGGAGCGCCAGCGGGCGGAGGCGCTGGCGGCGCTGGACCGGGCGAAGACGGCCTTCTTCCACAACATCTCCCACGAGTTCCGCACGCCGCTCACGCTGATGCTGGGGCCGCTGGAGGACGTGCTGGCGCAGGTGCCGGTGACGGAGGGAGCGCGCAAGGACCTGGAGCTCGTCCACCGCAACGCGGGCCGCCTGCTGCGGCTGGTGAACACGCTGCTGGAGTTCAGCCGGCTGGAGGCGGGCCGCATCGACTCCAGCTTCGAGCCCACCGGCCTGGCCGCCTTCACCCAGGAGCTCACCGGCCACTTCCGCTCCGCCATCGAGCGCACCGGGCTGACCTTCAGCGTGGAGTGTGACGGGCCGCCGGAGCCCGTCTGGGTGGACCGCCAGATGTGGGAGAAGGTCGTGTTCAACCTGCTCTCCAACGCCCTCAAGTTCACCTTCCAGGGCGGCATCCGCGTGCGGCAGGAGGTCCGGGGCAACGACGTGCTCCTGCGCGTCTTCGACACGGGCACGGGCATCCCCGAGGCGGAGCTGCCGCACCTCTTCGAGCGCTTCCACCGCGTGCGCAACGCGCGAAGCCGCACCCACGAAGGCACCGGCATCGGGCTGGCGCTGGTGAGCGAGCTGGTGGCGCTGCACGGCGGCGACGTGTCCGTGGAGAGCGAGGAGGGGCGGGGCTCCACCTTCACCGTGCGCATCCCCCGGGGCTCTTCGCACCTGCCCGCGGACCGCATCCAGGCCGCGCGCCAGCAGGAGTCCACCACCGTGGGCGCGCGCCCCTTCCTCCAGGAGGCCGAGCGCTGGTCGGACGTGGAGCCCGCGCCCCCGGCCGAGGTGCCGTCGTCGCCGCCGGCGGAAGCCCCGCGCGGGGACCTGCCCCGCGCGCGCGTGCTGGTGGCGGACGACAACGCGGACATGCGCGAGTACGTGGAGCGCGTGCTGTCGCCGTCGTTCGACGTGACGCTGGCGGCGGACGGACAGGCCGCGCTGGAGGCCGCGCGCGCGAACCCGCCGGACCTGGTGCTGACGGACGTGATGATGCCCCGGCTGGGCGGCTTCGGCCTGTTGCGCGGCCTGCGCGAGCTTCCGTCCACGCGCGCCGTCCCGGTGGTGATGCTGTCCGCCCGCGCCGGGGAGGAGGCCGCGGTGGAGGGGCTGGAGGCGGGCGCGGACGACTACCTGGTGAAGCCCTTCAGCGCCCGGGAGCTGGTGGCGCGCGTGCGCTCCATGCTGGAGCTGTCGCGCATGCGCCGGGACTCGCTGCGCCAGGAGATGCTCGCCATGTCGCTGCGCGAGAGCGTCCAGGCCCGGGATGACTTCCTCGCGGTGGCGAGCCACGAGCTCAAGACGCCGCTGGCCGCCTTCCGCCTGCACCTGGAGCGGCTGGAGCGCAGCCTGGGCGAGGACGCGCTGGGCCGCGCGAAGAGCCCGCTGGAGTCCGCCGGCCGCCAGGTGCAGCGGCTGCACGCGCTGATGGAGACGCTGCTGGACGTGTCGCAGCTCACCACCGGCCGGCTGGCGTTGGAGTTGAACGACGTGGACCTCACCGCCGTGGTGGCCACCTCCGTGGCCCGGCTGCGCGAGGAGGTGGCGCGGATGGGCGTGACGGTGACGCTGGACGCGGGCCTGCCGCTGGTGGGCCGGTTCGACAAGCTGCGCATCGGCCAGGTCGTCACGCACCTCCTGGCGAACGCGGCGAAGTACGGCCAGGGGCGCCCCATCGCGGTGCGCGTGGCCGCCGAGGACGGCACCGCGCGCCTCACCGTGCGCGACGAGGGCATTGGCATCAGCGAGGAGGACCGCGCGCGCATCTTCGAGCGCTTCGAGCGCGCGGTGCCCGGGCGCAACTACGGCGGCCTGGGCCTGGGGCTGTGGATCGCCCGGCAGGTGGTGGAGACGCACGGCGGCCGCATCACCGTGGACAGCAAGCCGGGCCTGGGCTCCACCTTCGTGGTGGAGCTGCCCATCGAAGGGCTCAAGGCGGCCTGAAGAACACGAAGGGGACCCGGGGACACAAAGCCCCGGATCCCCTCACGTCACGTCACGTCACTGGACGGCGAACACCAGGTCGTCGCGGTCGTTGTAGCTGTTGGACACGCACGCGCTGGACGGGCTGCCGGTGCCGTAGCGGAACTGCGCGCGCACGGCCTGGTTGGCGCCGGAGGGCAGGGTGTACGTGGCGGACAGCGTGTTGGCGCCCGCGGCCGGCGGCGTGAAGGTGCCAATCAGCGTCCACACGGGCGTCGTCGCGGTGGCGTTGGCCGTGTAGTACAGGTCCAACCGGTCCGAACCGGGGCTGGCGTAGGCCCAGACGCTGGCCTCCACCTTCACCTGCTTGCCCGCGGCGAAGTTGGAGCCGTCCACGGTGGACACCTTGAGGGCCTCCACGGACTCGTCGCTCTTGTAGGTGCCCCCGCTGCCGTCGCCGCAGGTGGCGCGCAGCGTGTTGGGGGTGTTCTTCTCAGGCCCCAGGCTGCCGCGGCCGTTGAAGAGCGTGCCGCTGTCGCAGGTGGCCGCCGCCGCGCTGCAGCGCACCGTCCGCAGCGTGCTGTCGTAGGTGCCGGACGTGGACACGTTGGCCACCGTCACCGTCGCCGCCGTCGAGGTGGCGCTGTTGAGCGCGCTGTCGTACGCCTTCGCCGCCAGCGTGTGGCTGCCGTTGGCCACCGTGCGGCTGTCCCACGCGAAGCTGTACGGCGAGGAGACGGACGTGGCCTTCACCACGCCGTCCACCAGGAACTCCACCTTGCTGACGCCCACGTTGTCGCTGGCCGACGCGGTGACGCTGGTGGTGCCAGTCACGGTCGCGCCGCTCGCCGGCGCGGTGAGCGACACCGTGGGGGGCTGGGTGTCCGTGGCCACCGTCACCGTCACCGCCGCCGAGGTGGTGTTGTTGCCCGCGTTGTCGTACGCCTTCGCCGCCAGCGCGTGGCTGCCGGGGGACACCGTGCGGCTGTCCCACGCGTAGCTGTACGGCGAGGCGAAGGACGTGCCCTTCACCACGCCGTCCACCAGGAACTCCACCTTGGCGACGCCCACGTTGTCGCTGGCCGACGCGGTGAGGGGGGTGACGTCCATCACGGTCGCGCCGTTCGACGGCGAGGTGAGCGACACCGTGGGGGCCTGGGTGTCCGTGGGCTGGCCCTGGAGGGCGCCCTTGCCCAGCTCCGCCAGGTACGCGGCGCCGATGCGCGCGAACTTCAGCGCGTGGTTGGCGGTGCCCCAGTTGGTGCCGTCCTTGCTGTTGGCCAGCGTGTCGTTGGCCGTGTGGATGTACGGGTTTGACTCGTTCAGGTCGTACCGCGCCTCGAACGGCATGGACGCCGGGTAGCCCTGGGCGTGCCACGCCGCGTGGTCCGAGCACCCATAGCCGCACTGGATGTTGGCGCGCGAGTAGCCCGTGTACGTGTCGATGAGGTTGCCCAGGAACGCGTTCTGCGCCGCGTTGGTGTTGTCCGTGACGAGCGACACCTCCACCGTGGAGCCGCGGTAGTTGGTCATGTCCAGCTGGAGCACGCCCACCACGTTGGTGTTCGCCGTCTTGTGCGCCAGCGCGATGGCCTTCGAACCCAGCAGGCCCACCTCCTCCGCCGCGTACGCCATGAACTTCACCGTGCGCGCCGGCTTGTAGCCCTTGGCCATCGCCACCCGGAACACCTCCGACAGCGTGGCGACACCGGAGGCGTCGTCATCCGCGCCCGGCGCGATCGCGGTGGGGGGGCTGGACGCGAACTGCTGGATGGAGTCCAGGTGGCCGCCAATCACCACCACCTCGTCCGGGAAGACGGTGCCGGTGATGGTGGCGATGACGGACGGCTGGGTCCAGCTCGCGTGGGTGTACAGCTGCACCGTCACGTCGGTGCGTCCGCCGGCGTAGCCCGCCCAGGTGTTCCGCAGCCAGTTGGCCGCCTGCGTGCCGCCCGAGGAGTTGTTGTAGTAGCGGTTGGTGTAGCTGGCCAGCTGGGTGATGGTGGCCCGGATGCTGGGCTCCTCGAGGCCGGAGAACAGCCCGTTGACCACCGCCGCGTTGTCCAGCGTGTAGCTCACCAGCGACTGCGTGGGCTTAGGGGCCGCAAGCTGCGCGAGCGCCTCCTCCTGCGTGTCGTGCGCCATGAAGCCCGCGCAGCGGTGATACGTGTCATGCATGATGGAGGAGACGTCGCTCAGCTGGGACTCGGTGAGCTTGAGCACGCTCACCCCGTTCGCCTCGCCCACCAGCGTGGGCACGTTCCCGGCCGCGCGAAGCGACGTGCGCACCGCCGTCACCGCCTCCGAACCGATGGTGATGTAGACCTCCTTGTCACGCGACTCGGCGGAAGCAGTGGCGCAGCACAGCGACACGACGACGGGGGCCAATCTCTTCAAACGCATGTTCCGCTCCGATTCCAGGCGAGGGGCGCGCTGGCGGGGCACGGCGGGGACCTCCCACGTCCGGTCCGGACCAGGTGTCCAGACCTCGTGGGGCGGGGCGCATCCTGGGGAATTCAAGATGAGCCAGTCAAGCCGGAGACCGGAGTGAAACAGGATGAGACAGCATTTTCCGCCAACGATGACGCACGCGGGCCATGCGTGGACGCAGGTGCGTCACGAGCATGTCTTGGAAATTGAGAGGAAGAGGGGAGGCGCGCCCGAGGGGGTGGGCGGCGCTCAGGTCTGCAGGTTCATGCTCAGCGAGCGGCCGGCGGCGAAGCGGGGCTCCGCCTGGAGCTTCTCCAGCACGCGGTCCGAGGCGACGAGCGTCACCTGGGGCAACAGGCCCGGCTCGCTCATCCACTTCACCGCGCCCAGCAGGTGCTGGGCCTTGATGAACTCCAGCACGGCGCCATGGAAGGCCTTGCCCTCCTCGCGCCACACCTGGGCCAGCTCCGCCCGGTCGCGAGACTCCGGTGCCGGGGCGGCGGACCTGGAGGCCCTGCCCGGGCGCCGCTTCGGCGACGCGTCTTCACGGGGCAGGACGATGATTTCGATGAACATCCCGGCACCCTCCTGAAGGCAAGAACAGCGAAGTGCGCGGACTATCGCATGAAGCTGCGTCGTCCCGCCGCTGGATGCCCGTGCTTTTGCGGAGGTTGCTGCCGCTTTCACGACTTCCCGGGCGCGTGCGCCTTGACATGCGCGAATTGCCGTTCTGAAGGTCGCAGGTCCGGCGGGTGTCCGACAGACACCTCGCGAAGAAAGCACGGGAGACAGACCATGGAACTGCACCACGGCCGCATGTTCGACCACGTCCACCTCCAGGTCCGGGACCTGGAGGCAAGCAAGCGCTTCTACCGCGCGGTGCTGGAGGTGATGGGCATCCCGGTCTTCAACGAGAGCGAGCGCCACCTGGCCGCGGACGAGCTCTACATCAGCAGCGACCGCGAGCCCACGGCGCGCATCCACCTGGCCTTCCAGGCGAAGGACCGGGAGATGGTGCACCGCTTCCATCAAGCGGCGGTGGCGGCGGGCGGTCGCGACAACGGAGGCCCCGGCGAGCGCTCGTACCACCCGGGCTACTACGCGGCCTTCGTGCTGGATCCGGACGGCAACAACATCGAGATGGTCCACCACGGGCCCGCGAAGCGCTCCGCGCCGTCCGTCGTCTACACCTGGTGAGCCCGTGAAAGGCACGGGGGCCCCCGGGACGAAATCCGGGAGCCCCCATGTCACGTCACGCGCGGCTTGAGGCTAGCGCGCCGTCAGGGCCCGGCCCCGCACCTGCTTCGCGGCCGGAGCGGTGGGGTTGGAGGCCACCGCGGACACGACGTTGAACACCAGGTCGTCGCGGTCGTTGTACGTCCCGGACACGCAGGCGCTGGTCGGCGTGCTGCTGAAGCGGAACTGCGCGCGCACGGCGTGGTTGCCGGTCGTGCTGCCCACCGTGACGGGGAAGGAGAACGTCTTGAGCCCCGACGCGGTGCACGCCTGGGCCGTGGTGATGGCGGTCCACGAGGGCGTGGTGGTGTTCGTCGTGTAGTACAGGTCCAGCTGGTCGCTGGTGCCGTAGCACCACACCGTCACGTCCACCGTGAGCTGCTTGCCCGGGGTGATGGTGCCCTGGTCCACCGTCTTGAGCACGATGCGGTCGATGCTCTCATCCGAGTGGTAGGTGCCGGTGGAGCCGTCCGCGCAGGTGCCGCCCAGCGTGTTGGGCTGGTTGGGCTCCGCGCCGCCGGACAGCGTGCCGCGCCCGTTGACGAGCGTGGGGCCGGTGTCGCAGCCGCACACGGAGCCGCAGGCCGGGGTGCGCAGCGTGCTGTTGTACGTGGCCACGGTGGGCGTGCACACGTTGGTGGTGGTGAAGCTGAACGCGCTGCTGTACGGGCCGGCGCCGCAGCTGTCGGTGGCCCGCGCGCGCCAGTAGTACGGCGTGAGGTTGGACAGGCCGGGCGTCACGTTCCACGCGCTGGAGGAGAGGCCCGTCGTGCTGCGCACCACGTTGGTGAACGCGCTGTCGGTGGCCACCTGCACGTCATAGCCGGCGGCGCTCGCCACGTCGGACCAGTCCAGCGATGCGTTCAGGGACACGCCCGTGGCGCCGTTGGCCGGGGCCGTCAGGGTGGGGGCCGCCAGGGTGACGCAGCCGCGCGTGGTGAACCCGCGCGTCGCGCTCCAGGAGCTGGTGCCACCGCACGAGTTGAGCGCCCGCACGCGCCAGTAGTAGGCCGTGTTGGCCGTCAGGCCCGGGGACACGGTCCAGTTGCTGGCGACGAGCGAGTTGGCGCTGCGCACCACGTTGGTGAACGCGCTGTCGGTGGCCACCTGCACCTCGTAGCCGGACACGCCCGTCACGTCCGCCCAGTCCAGCGCCGCGAGCAGCTCCACGCCGGTGGCGCCGGAGGCGGGGGTGGACAGCGTGGGCGCGCCGGGCGCCGCGCAGGTGGGCGTGGTGCAGGTGCAGGTGGACGCCGGGCCGAAGCACGCGTTGCTGCTGGCGGGCACCACCGAGTAGCAATACTGGCGGCCGTTGGCGACCTCCGCGTCCGTGTAGCTGGTGCCGGTGACGGTGGCCACGCGCGCCTTGCCGAAGTCACAGCCCGCGAAGCCCTCCGTCTTCATCACCCAGTACTGGCTGGCGCCCGAGGAAGCCGTCCACGACAGGCTCACCTGGCTGTCGCCCGGGGTGGCCGTGGTGGTGGGGGCCGCCGTGGGGCCGGCCGCGCAGCCGCCGTTGGTGGGCGCGGGCGTGGAGCAGGCGATGTTGTGGCGGTTGTACGCGGCGTGGATGGCCGTCATGTGCGGCGTGCCGTCCGCCAGGTTGCCGTTGTCGTCGTCCGCGGCCAGCCACTGCATGTAGCCGTTCGTCGCGCCGCAGCCGTCGGACGTGCCGGCGGTGCAGTTGCAGGCGTGCCACGTGCCGATGTTGCCGGAGCCCTGGTAGAAGAGCTTGTTGCCCAGCAGGAACGCGTCGTTGGAGTTGTAGTTGAAGGGCGCCGCCGTCAGGTCGCGCGTCACCAGGTCCCACGCCGCCTGGCGCACGGGGGACGCGGCGCAGTGCACCTGCTTGCTGCACGGGCCGGAGCCGGACGAGCACATCTTGCAGGTGAAGTTCTGCGGGGTGGCCGGGATGTTCGGCGCGCTCGCCGCCCAGTCCGCGTCACGCACGCCCGAGCAGCGCAGGTTGCACCAGGACTGGCCCGCCACCTGGGCCTCCTGCTGGTTGTAGCCCGTGCCGTCCGGCGTGAGGCCGCAGCCCGTGTTCGTCGTCTGGAAGAAGCCGTAGCCCACGCAGGACGTCTGCAGCCGCAGGATGCCCGCGATGTCCGCGTAGCCCTCGCTGGAGTTGGACAGGGAGCCGTTGGCGTCGAAGTTGTCCATGCCGTGGCCCCACTCGTGGTCGAACACCGCGCCAATCTCACCGGTGTTCCGGCAGCCGCCACCGGACTTGTAGAAGTTCACGGAGCTGCCGTTCCAGAACGCGTTGCAGGTGCTGTTCAGGTTCACGTTGGACGTGAGCTGGCCCTGCAGCCAGGTGTTGCTGGGCAGCCAGCCGCGGGCCACCTCTTTAATCTTGTTCAGCTCGTAGAAGCTGGAGCGCGCCGCCGGCGTGTTGCCCGCGGACGTGCCCGCGGGCACGGTGCAGTCGTGGTCGTTGTTCACGCCGCCCAGGTCCAGGCTGCCCGTGGCGGAGCTGACGTTGATGGCGCCGCAGCTGTCGGCGATCTTCACGTACTTGCCGGACAGCGTCGTGTTGAGGGTGCCGGCGCTGTAGTTGTAGATACCCGCGCCGTCCGTGAAGTTGTTGGGCGACGCGAAGCCCGTGTTCGCCCACGGCATGGGCGTGTTGGGCTGCATGGTGCCGCACGTCTCCTTCGACGTGCAGGTGCCGATGTTGGTGGACGGGTACACGCCGCCCTTCACCTGGGCGTCGAAGTAGTGGTTGTCGTCCTCCACGGCCAGCACCTCGCCGGAGTTCGCGTCCACCGTCACCTTCCAGCGCTCGTGCTCGCCGGGGTTGGAGAAGCCGTAGCTCCACACCAGCGCGTGGCCATAGCCCTGGCCAAAGGACGCGCCCGTGCGCGCGTACGGGGCCACCTCCAGCGTGGGGGACTGCCACAGGCTGTTGGGCGCCAGCGCCACGCCCAGGAAGCTGCTGCCCGCGCTGAGCGCCTGGTTCGCGGTGAAGCGGGGCTTCGTGTCGATGCCCACGTTGGCCCACGCCTCCGTGCCCAGGAGGATGAGGTTGCCGTGGCTGATGGTGGCCGCCAGCCGGCCATGCCGCACCGGGATGCCGTTCACCACCTGCGGGATGTGCACCTGCCACAGCGTGTCCGTCACCTGCGTCACGCGCGGCGCGCCCAGCTGCATCAGGTCCACGCCAATGGCGTCCTGATGGTCCGCGACGAACTTGAAGACGAGCTCACCCACCACGGACTCGTCCACGCTGCCCACCGAGCGGCCCAGGCCCTGGCGCACGGACTCCAGCGTGACGGCGTTGCGGAAGCCGTCACCCGGGATGAGCGGGAAGCTGCCCTGGATGCCCGTGGGCATGCCGGACAGCGGATCCAGATACACCTGCACGTTGCCGCCGAAGCGGGTGACGAACCCCGCCCACCGGTCCGCGCCCGCGCGCGGCATCAGCGTGCGCGCCTTCTCCAGGGGCACGTTCTGGATGGGCAGGTACAGCTCCGGCTTGAAGAAGGCCTTCTTCGCGACCGCGCTCTGCTGCTCGGGCTGTGAGGGTTGGAAGGCGTACGTCGTGGACGACACCAGGAGGGCAAGACAACACAACGCGGACCGCAGGGGGCGCATGGACGTCTCCTCGGGTGAAGCCGCCGGACGGGACCGGCGGGCTCCGGGGTGGAGCGCTCCCTGCTTAGGTCAGACGCTTTTTAAGAATGAATTGCGGTTATTCCTGAGTAGATGTGAATTTCGCGAAACTTAGTGAATCCATGAACTTGGAATGTTCACTGGCAGTCAGGGTTGGGGCCAGAGCCGGACGCGGTCGTCCTGGATGAGCTTGCCGTTCACCGCGTCGGTGGTGCCGCTGGCCATGAAGCGGCGGGGCGTGTCGCGCGCGGCGAGGAGCGCGGCCTCCACCCAGAGCAAGAGCAGCAGCGCCCCGGCGAACACGGGCAGCCTCCGGGCCACGCCCGCGTGGCGCTCCCCCAGGATCTTCAAGGGCAGCACCAGGAGCGGCAGCAGCGCGGGGAAGACGACGAGCAGGCCGCGCGCGTAGCCAAAGAAGGCCAGCGTGACGAGCACCCGGTGCAGCACCACCAGTGACAGGAGCCGGAAGGGCGCGTGCGCGGGCTTGAGCGACAGCAGCATCCCGGCGAGGAGCAGCGCCGCCAGGGGCCACTTGAGCCACCCCGCGTCCGGGACGAACACGTCCACCGGGGCGCGCTCGCCGGTGAGCCCCCCGGGCACGTCCGACACGCCAATGCCCAGGCGCAGTCCGTCCAGCCACAAATCCAGCTTCGTCCAGAGCAGCCGGGCCGCGTCGCCGGGCGCGTCCAGCATCCAGCGCAAGCCTTCCGCGTAGCCGTGCAGGAGCAGTCTGCGGTGCTCCGGGCGGGAAGGGTCCAGCTGGCCGTTGCTGCCGCCCTGATTGATGAGGGCCGGGGTGAAGCCCCCGGTGGCGCCCGGGTGGTTGGCCATCGCGAAGTTGAGCGGGCCATACACGGTGACAGGCACCCACCGCGGCAGCGGCTCCAGGTGTGGTGCCCGCGCGTTCAACTCGCGCATCGTGTCCAGGTTTCGCAGCGCGGAAGGGACGAGCACCAGCAGCGACACGCCCACCGCCGCGCCCCAGCGCACGGCCCAGGGCTTCCATGACCCAAGCTCCGGGGCCCGTTCCCGCGCGGTCCACGCATACACACACAGGAACGGCCACAGCCCCAGGTGCTCCGCGCGGGTGAGCGTGCCCAATCCCATCACCGCGCCCAGGGCCAGCACCTCGGGCCAGGACGGCGCCCGGCCTCCCACGCGCAAGGCCAGCGCGCAGGTGAAACACAGCCACAGCGCGGACACGGTTTCATTGCTGTACGTGGTGGACAGCACCAGCCACCCGAAGCTCGTGGCATACAGCCCCGCCGCCACCAGGCTCCACGCCGTTCCCAGCAGGCGCCGCCACCAGCCCTGGCAGAAGGCCACCGTCGCCGCGCCCACGCAGGCGAGCGCCAGCTTGTACGGCAGCGCGCTGCCCCGGGGCTCTCCCAGCACCCGGTACAGGAAGCCCAGGAGCGCGGGGAACAGGGGCGGGTGGTAGGGCAGGGCGGCCGGGACTTCACGGCCCCGGGCCAGGTCCAGCGCGGCGGTGTGGAAGAAGCGCGCGTCGCCCGCGAAGAAGACGGAGAAGGGCCAGTCCCGGTCCGGCGCACCCGCCAGGTACAGCCCGCGCAGGAGCAGGCTGGCGGCGAACGTGGCCGCCATGCCCCAGGCCGCCGGGTGCCGCCGGACGGCGTCTCGCAGGGAAAGCGGGGCCATGGGCTCCTCCGCGGAAGAAAGGCGCCGCACTCTACATTGGCCCAGGCGCGGGGGCCGGCGGCTGGAGTAGAGACGGGGTGCGTCAAAACGGGAGGACGTACATGAGCCGGGTGCTGGATGAGCTGTTGGGGCTCCTGAAGCTGGAGCCCATCGAGGAGAACCTGTTCCGTGGCTCGAGCCAGGACCTGGGCTTCCGGCAGCTCTTCGGAGGGCAGGTGCTGGGTCAGTCCGTGTCCGCCGCCAGCCAGACGGTGGAGGCGCAGCGCACGGTGCACTCGCTGCACGGCTACTTCCTGCGCCCCGGGGACGCGGGCCTGCCCGTCGTCTACACCGTGGACCGCGTGCGCGACGGCGGCAGCTTCACCACCCGCCGCGTGGTGGCCATCCAGAAGGGCCAGCCCATCTTCACGCTGATGGCGTCCTTCCAGGGGGAGGAGCCGGGCTTCACGCACCAGGCCACCATGCCGGACGTGCCGCCGCCGGAGTCGCTGCCCACGGACCTGGAGCTGCTGGGCCGCCACGCGAACCGGATGTCGGAGCGGCACCGGGAGAAGTTCCTCTCCGCCAAGCCCATTGAAATGCGCCCGGTGACGTACGTGGACCCCTTCGAGCCCAGGGCCGAGCCGCCCGTGAAGCACGTCTGGTTCCGCGCCGACGGCGCCATGCCCGACGAGCCCCAGGTGCACCGCTACGTGCTCGCGTACGCCAGCGACTTCAACCTGCTGGGCACCGCGCTCCAGCCGCACGCGCAGACGTTCCTCCAGCCGGGCTTCCAGATGGCCAGCCTGGACCACGCGCTGTGGTTCCACGGCGACCTGAAGGTCAACGACTGGCTGCTCTACACGATGGAGAGCCCCTGGGCCGGCAACGCCCGGGGCCTGGCGCGCGGGCACGTCTTCACCCGCGACGGGCGGCTCGTCGCCTCCGTGGCCCAGGAAGGACTGCTGCGCCAGCGCCAGGACGCGCGCTAGCCGCGCGAGCCTGGGACGTCAGAACGCGACGCCCGGGACGGCGCGCGGGCGGGGGCCGCCCATGTCGATGGTGCCGCCGCCGCCGCCCGGCTCCGAGCCGGTGGTGGGCTTCAGCAGCATGGTCACCACCACCATCGACCCGAGCACCGCCGCGCCGATGGAGCCCGTCAGGAGCAGCGTCTTGCCCAGGCTGAACTCGCGCAGCTGGGCGTGGTCCACCTCGGACAGGGACACCTCCATCGCGGGCGCGGGGGCTCCGGACGTGGAGCCCTCCAGCGGCACGCCCCGGAAGCGGTCCGCGTCCACGCCCACCTGGATGTAGCGCTGGAACTCCGCGTCCGTCCGGTCGGAGCCCAGCGCCAGCGGCGTGTCCGAGCTGAACTCGTGCGGCTGGCCCTCCACGTCCCGCACCGTGCGGTGGCGCTCCGTGGGGCGGTTGAGCAGCACGTCGCCCAGCTCCCGCATCAGCGCCGCGTTGTCGTCCCGGAAGCCGTCCAGCCGCGTGAGCTCCGGCTTGGGGATGGCGTAGGTCGTGGTGCAGGACGCGAGCAGGGACAGGGCGGTCAGCGCGGCGCACAGACGCATGGGACGGCTCCTCGAAGAGACTTGCTTTCCCGAGAAAGCCTATCCCGGAGCGTGCCCCGGCGCCTACCGGGGCACGCGGCCGGTGTCTCACTTCAGCTGGTAGTTGGCATCCAGCACGTCCGCCTTCGAACGGCCCATCACCCAGCCGTCGTGGTAGACGACGCCCACCGGCGCGATGGTGTCGTTCCGGTACAGGCCAATCTTCAGGTAGTTGAGCTGCCCGGAGAACTGCGTCGCGATGTAGCGCTTGGGCAGCACCAGGTTGCCGTTGTAGTACAGCTCCACGAAGCCCACGGTGGCGTTGGGCGACCACTTCACGTGGAAGATGAAGTCGTGCCACGCGTTGCGCACCAGCGGCGTGCGCCAGACGATGACGCCCGGCGAACCGCCGATGTTCAGCCGCATCTCCTCGCCGTAGACGTAGAACTCCACCGGCGGAGAGCCGCAGCAGCCGTCGTGGTGCCACTGGGTGAAGAGCTGCCAGGTATTCACGCTGGGGAAGTCCGGCGCGAAGCGCGTGCTCCAGCGGTACCAGTACTCGGAGCCGGAGGGCTCCTTCGTCTGCTTGAAGATTTCGTTCCGGTTGCCGCTGGAGTTGATGGGGTCATCGCCCTGCTTCACCGTGGCCTTGAGGGCGAAGCCGCCCTCGCGCAGCGGCGATGAGACGACCTGGAGCCGGTCCGAGGACATCATCTGCGTGCCGTCCCACTGGCTGCGGTCACCGGACTCGAAGTCGCCCCGCCACACGATGCCGCCGGGGTTGGTGGGAGGCGGCTGCGTCGTGGTGCCGGCGCACGGGCGCGCCTCCGCGATGCTGGCCCAGTCATTGAGGGTGTTGCCCTGCACCGTGACGCGCACGCGGCGCGCGCTCACCGACGTGAAGGCGTACGTCTCCGCCGCGGTCGTCGTCCCCAGGCTCTTGCCGCTGTACACCTGCGTATAGGTGTAGCCGTCCGGTGACACGGAGATGGTGAACGTGTTCGCGCGCTTGTTGCCCTCGTGCCACGCCACCGACACCGCGCCCACGGCCTTGGTGGCGCCCAGGTCGTAGTCAATCCACTGGCCCTTGCCCAGGCTGCTCCAGCGCGTGGTGAGCTGATCATCCAGCGTGTTCGCCGCGACGCTGCCGGCGCCGTCGTCGCCGCTGGCCTTCACGCTGGCGGGTGTCAGCTGTGTGCAGCCGGTGGTCGTCAAATCCTCGCCAGCCGAATCAAGCGACGGCTGGCGGTCATCCACGGGAAGGGAACCATCCGGAGTGCCGCAGCCGGCGGCGCCCAGGACGAACAACGTTTCAACCAGGAGGAGGGTTTTCTTCAAGGGGGTGGCCCAGGGGGAAAGGTCAGGCAGTAAAAGGCCATGCTCCGAAGACTGGAGGCGGGACACGGCCGGGGAATGTCTGGCTTTGCGGCGGGGCAATCCGGCAGCAGCAAAGGCCGCCGTACTCCAAGGTGATAAACCGAATATCGAAGTTCTATTTCGAACACAAGCGACGCCGAGCCCGCCTGCATGCCAGGCAGGCTTGGATTGAAAAGACAGACATCAATTTCAGACGGCCCGGTTGGAATCGTTCAACACACCGGCAGGGGAGACACGGCCCGTCGCGTGGGATGCGTACCGCCGGAGCACGGCGTTTCATGGCTCGGGTTGTGGTGCGGTGTGGGGTGTCACGCGCACCACGCCCAGGCAGGGCATTTCGGACCCGTGTCCAATGGCGACGTGCCGGGGGTACACCCCTTTGCCGCCGACTTGCGATGACGGAAGAATCAGGCAGAACCCCCACCCCCAATGTCCGTGGACTTCCAGGATGCCCGCCGCGCGGCGGCCATGAGGCCGGTCAATTGACGCACCCCATGTCGCGCCCCGTCTCCGAGCAGGTCGCACGGAGCGAGCGCAAGCCGCTGTACGTGAAGGTGGTGACGCAGCCGGCGCTGCATGGCTGCTGGTCCGTCAACATCAGCGAGACGGGCATCGGGCTCATCGCCACGCCGCGCCGGCCCTCTGAAGGCCCGCACGAGAACGAGCCGGTGGAGATGGCCTTCTCGCTGCCGGACACGGGCGCCCACGTGCGGGTGCACGGCACGGTGCGCTGGCGCCACGACACGGCGGGAGCCGGGGGCACCGTCGCGGCGCTGGGCATCAGCTTTGGCGCCTTCGACGCGGCGGACGGCGTGAAGCTGGCGCGCTACCTGGCCACGGCGCACCTGCAGGTGGTGGTGGCCTTCGCGTCGGACGACGAGACGCGCGCGGTGCGCCAGGCGCTGGACGGCGTGGCGTCTCCGCACTTCGCCGCCGCCGCGGAGGACGTGCACGCGCTGCTGACGCGCGGGGACATGGCGGCGCTCATGGTGTGCGGCCAGGACGAGTCGCGGGCGCTCGCGCTGGTGGAGTCCCTGGCGGAGCTGCGCGCGGAGGTGGACCCCACGGGGGCGGGGCCCCCCAGCGACCTGGCCCCGCGCATCGTCTACTGCGCCCCGGCGGCCCCGGACCGGCTGGTGGCGCTCTTCAACGCCGGCCGCATCTACCGCGCGCTGGGGCCGTGGCCGGACCCGGACGTCCTGCGCGAAGCGGTGCTCCAGGCGGGGCGCGAGCACGGCTTCCGCACGGAGCAGTGGCGCATGGCGCTGGAGCTGGAGCGCAACCTCATGCGCGAGCGCGCGCTGGCCCAGACGCCGGTGGTGGGCGTGGGCCGCCATGGGGAGGACGTGGGCTTCCGCAGCCCGCCCATGCAGCGGGTGATGGAGATGGTGCGCCTGGTGGCCCCCCACCGGGTGGCGGTGCTGCTGCAGGGCGAGACGGGCACCGGCAAGGAGGTGCTGGCGCGCATCCTCCACCGGCTCTCCGGCCGGGGGGACTCGCCGCTGGTGGTGCAGGACTGCGGCGCGCTCACGGAGACGCTGCTGGAGAGCGAGCTGTTCGGCCACGTGAAGGGGGCCTTCACCGGCGCGGTGTCGGACCACCCGGGCCTCTTCGTGCTCGCCAACGGCGGCACCATCTTCCTGGACGAGATTGAGAACACCACGCCCAACCTCCAGGCGAAGCTCCTGCGCGTGCTGGAGACGGGCGACATCCGCCCGGTGGGCGGCACCCAGGTGCGCCACGTGGACGTGCGCGTGGTGGCCGCGAGCAACCGCGACCTGGGCGAGGAGGTGCGCGCCGGCCGCTTCCGCGCGGACCTCTTCTACCGGCTCAACAGCTTCACCATCGACATCCCGCCCCTGCGCGAGCGCCCGGAGGACATCCCGGAGCTGGCCCGCACGTTCGTGGAGCAGTTCAACCGCACCCTCAAGCGCTCCGCCACGGGCGTGGCGCCGGACGCGGACGAGGTGCTGCACGGCTACGGCTGGCCGGGCAACGTGCGCGAGCTGCGCAACGTGGTGGAGCGGGCGGTGCTGCTGTCCCGGCCCGGGGAGATGCTCACCCGGCGCCTGTTGCCGCCCGCGCTGCTCAGCAACACCGTGCCGCGCGCGGACCCCACCGGGGACGGCTCGCTCCGGGCCCGGCTCCAGCAGGTGGAGCGCGACCTCATCCGCGAGGCCCTGGAGCGCCACGGCGGCGTCCTGCGCCGCGCCGCCGTGGCCCTGGGCATGGACCCCGTGACGTTGGGCCGCCGGGCCCGCCGTCACGGGTTGTGGAAGGCGGAGTAGCCCCGCCCTCAGTGCGCCCGCATCCACTGGAGGATGGGCTGCCACACGCGCACGCGCGCGTCCCGGGCGATGAACAGGTCCGCGTGGCCGAAGTCCAGCGCGCGCTGCGACTCCGGGCGGGTGCGCACGATGAAGTGGGTGACGTCCTTGCTGCCCAGGAGGCGCGTGGAGTACTCGCCGTAGCGGCCCACGCCGCCCCCCGCACCCACGTACAGCACCGGCACCTTCACGTCCTTCAGGTGGTCGTCATAGGGGACGTCCAGGCCGCACAGCTGCTTCTCCGTCTCCACCACCTCGTTGAGGCTCTGGTAGGGCGCCGCCAGCTGGAAGTAGTCGAAGAGGGTGGGCTCCGGCGTGAAGGCCGTCCTCTCCGGCGTGCCGTTGATGTCCGGGATGCTCCCGGCCAGGTGGTAGTCCGGCGTCAGGGCCCGGAACTTGTACTGCGTGAAGAGGGCTTCGGTCTTCCCCGCGGCGACGATGGCGAGCTTGCGGTTGGTCACGCCACCGAGCGCCTCCGGCGCGCCGGGAGGGAAGCCATTGGGATCCTGGTCCGCCAGCAACCCCATCTGCTTCACCGGCAGCCCCGCCCCGGCCCCCAGCAGGCCGCCTTCCGTGCGGCCCTGGTCGCGAGAGGTCTGGAGCGCCACGTACCGGTCGCACGCCCACTCGCGCTGCTTCACCGCGTCCGGCCCGAAGCGCACCGGCATGTCCATGGGCACGAAGCCGTCCACCCGGCGCAGGGCGCGCGGACGCTGCGACTCCGCGTCCAGGTACGCGTACCCGATGGTCGCGCCCCGGCTCCAGCCCAAGAGGAACATCCGGTCATCGCCGCCGTTGCCGCCCAGCCGCCGCACCACGTCCGCCAGCGCCAGGCTGGTGCCCACGTCCTTCACGTGCGTCTGGATGTTCCAGTCCGCCATGAAAGCGAAGTCCGTCTCCGGCTCCGGCACCCCCACCCACCGCAGGTCCAGGCCCCACACGTCCACGTCCTCGCTGGCCAGGTACGCCGCCAGCGAGCGGTCCTCCGGCATCGTCGTCACGCAGGTGTTGGTGAGGAACGCGGGCGCGAAGCCCCACAGGTCCCCGTGCACCATGAACACCGCCCGGCGGGTGCGCGCCGGGACCCACGGGTAGGACTCCCGCACCACCCGGTGCACCGTGATGGCGTCGTACTTCCCCGTGCCCACCCGCACCTTCCAGCTGTAGTGCGCCAGCCCGCTGCCCAGCACCTCGCGCTTCGTGCTGGAGGCCACCAGGCCCGCCGCCATCAACGGACGCGTCCACGGATCCGCCTGGATTGCCAGCTCGTGCGCGTCCCCCGGATTCGCGCGCAGCGCCACGAACACCACCACCACCACCCACAGGCTGAACGTCCTACGCATACCGACCTCGACTCGCATTGAGGGTCCCCCACGCAGACAAGCACCAGGCTCCGACACCCGGTGCCTCCCGATGCAGGCCTTCCCAGAGCACCTTCCGCGCCAGGGCCCAAGTGGTTGAATTCATTGGAGCTGCCCCGTGGGGCAAGCTTCACCGGTGAAGGCCGCCGGACGCGCGTCCCAGCGCCCTCCGAGTGAAGAAACGCGGGACTGCCCGTGCTTCAATGCTGAGACATGCGGACCACGGATGGCGCGGCCCCATCTGGACTGAACGGACACCCCCGCCGGCCCGCCAGGGTGTGTTTGTTCATTCAATCCAACACACACATCTGAAACAGGCAAGTCCTGGATGTTAGGGGAAGACGGCGGGGCAATCGCCTGGGGGAGGCGGCCCGGGGGACAACACCAGGTCTCACCCTGACTCCCCGCGAGGGGGAGGCCCCATGCCCGAGACCGTCTTCGTCGACAACATCTGGAACGACTTCGCGCACAGCTACGATCAGATGATCCCCGAGCTGCCCTGCTACCAGCGGCAGCGCGAGAAGATCCTCCGCGACACCCGGGAGCGCTCCTACGTCATCGACGCGGGGTGCGGCACGGGGCTGGTGAGCGAGCCCCTGGTGCGCCGGGGCCAGCGCGTCGTCGGGTTCGACAACAACCAGGCCATGCTCGCCCTGGCCGTGCGCCGCCGCGCGATGGAGCCGGAGCCGGTGCGCGCCCGCTGGACGCTCCTGCCCGGGGACGTGTCGTCCTTCCCGCTGGAGGTGGAGGGGGCCGCGGACGCGGTGGTGATGAACAACGTCCTCTTCTACGTGCGCGACCCGGAGGCCGTGCTGCGCGAGGCCTGGACGCACCTGAAGCCCGGCGGCGTCCTGTGCATGACGAGCAACAAGCGCCCCCGGCCCAACCTGGAGCTGGTGCTCAAGAACTCCATCCGGGAATGGGAGGCGCAGGGACGGTGGACGGAAGCCCTCCAGCGCGCGGTGAACCACCACCGCACCTGCGCCCAGAAGCTCACCACGGACCCCAACGAGATGGTCACCTTCCTGGACACGGACCAGGCCGTGAAGCTGCTGGAGAAGGTGGGCTTCAGCGAGGCGCTGGTGGCCGACGGCGACGACTACTACGGCGAGAACTTCTACGTCTGCATGCGCAAGTAGGGAGGCCCTCTCATGACGAACGTGAACCCCCGTTTCCAGCGCAACCTGGGCGTCCTCCACCCGCAGACCATGGACAAGCTGGCCAGCACGCACGTGCTCGTCGCCGGCGTGGGAGGCGCCGGAGGCCAGTGCGCGGTGGACCTGGCGCGCCTGGGCTTCGGCTGCCTGACGCTCGCGGACTTCGACGTGTACGAGCGCCACAACATCAACCGGCAGATTGGCTGCTTCGAGAGCACCCTGGGCCAGTTCAAGGTGGACGTGGTGGAGCGCATGTGCCGGGACATCCACCCGGACCTGCGCGTGCACAAGGTGAAGGAGGGCATCACCGACGACAACGTGGCCAGCGTGCTCCAGGGCGCGGGCGGCCTGCCGCCGGTGGACTACGTGGTGGAGGTCATCGACATCGCGGGGGCCCGCGCCAAGGAGTCCCTCCACCAGACGTGCCGCCAGGCGGGCATCCCCATCATGACCGGGCTGATGCTGGGCTTTGGCGCCGCGCTCCACGTCTTCCAGCCGGACGCGCCGCTCTACGAGGAGATGTTCATCCTCCCGGACGGCCGCATCGACCTGCCCAAAATCATCCCGCACCTGGGCAGCTACATGCTCCAGGAGTACATGGACGCCTGCTACCAGGGGAAGGGGCACGCGCCCACGTGTGTGATTGGCGCCACCACCGCCGCGGGGCTGATGGTGAGTGAAATCATGCGCGGGGTGATGCTGGGGGCCCGCGCGATGGTGTCCTGGCCCGAGTACCTCTACGTGGACCTCTTCGACCACCGCTACGTGCGCGGCTCCGTCAGCGCCGCCCGTCCGGGCCGTCCGGTGGGGCAGGGCGCGAGGGGCTGAACAGCCGCGCGGGTGCTGCGCTTCCAGAGCAGGGGGCGGGGCCGGGGGCCCGTATCCGGGCCCCCGAATCCCCCCGGGGACTACATCACCACGCCGCGCGACCGCGCTTCGTTCACCACCTGAGTGCCATCCACCCCCAGCCGCCGGGCGATGAAGCCCGCCGCGCCGTCCGCGTTCTTGTGCACGCGGATGAACTGGTCGTCATACGTGCGCGTGACGATGAGCATCCCCGACACGATGACGCGCTGGAGGTTGTGCTGCAGTTCGTTGCCTTCGATGATGACGTGGATCTCCGAGAACAGCGCTCGCGCGTCCGACAGCATGTTGGACAGGTGGCGGCGCTGCTCGCTGTTGGGGACCGCGGACTTCGCTCCCGCGATGGTCACCAGCACCAGCGGCTGCTGCTGGTGCTGCTGATACGCGTTCTGCATCTTCTGGAACACCTGCTGAATCTCTTCCGGCGTCGGTGGAGCGTCCCAGCGCAGGAAGAAGACCTTGTCGATGACGTCTGTCTTGTAGACCGGAAGTGCCATGGCGTTCGCGACTCCTTCGTGTCAGGCCCAGCGGCCGTCCCGGCCGGTTCGCTTCCAGGCGTTCTCCCCTGGGCCTGGGGGACAATCCTGCCCTTCACCCGCGGTCAAGAAACTAGCCCTGAAGGCTGACATTGCTGAGACGACACATCCCAACGGGCCTGACGGCGTCACGGACTGTGTACTCGCCTCGCGGACCCCCTTGGATGTTCGCTAGCGGATGTTGAATACAGACGCCAGGGCCGCCGGCCCTGTCTGCCTATTCCGTTCCTTGTGACAAGTTTCAACGGCGACTCCCCGTGAAAACAAGAAGGCCCCGGGAGCACGGTGGCTCCCGGGGCCTCCTGTGAGGCTTCAGGCCGTCAGGTGGAGCGGACTACCCGCCGGAGACGGTGGTCTCCACCAGGTTCTTGTCGGCGGCGATCTGCGCGTCCGTGAAGAGGATGGGGCGCCACTGCTTCTGGGAGAACAGCGCCGTCTGGTCCGCGTAGTTCGGGGACCGCGGGTCGCCGGACTGGCTGTAGGTCAGCACGGCGTTGGCGTTGGGGCCCGCGTCGGTGAACTGGAGCGCCATGATGAAGGAGCTGCCGTTGTTGATGGGGTAGCCCTCCGCCGCCAGCAGGGTGTTGCTGTTGAACGTCGCCGAGTGCGGCTGGGCGAAGTCGAACACCGTGGTGCGGGCGGCGCCGAAGGACATGACGTTCGTCACGCCCTCGCGGTGCATGCCGCCGTGCAGGGGGATGCGGGCGCCCGAACGAGAGGTGAACTGCAGCTCGCCCAGCGTCTTGTCCAGCGCGATCTTGGAACGGTTGATGGTGAAGACGGCCTGCGCCAGCTTCACCAGCACCGGGTCGTCACCCGTGGCCGGGGCGGCCGTCAGGGTGTTGGGCGTGGCGATGGGGTTGGCCGGGTCGAAGGCCACGTCGAACAGCGGGCCCTTGTTGAGCAGCTGCGCGCCGGTGTAGGCGCCCAGGAACTCGCGGAAGATGAACGCGCCCTTCTGGTCCACGTCGTAGCGGCCATTCCAGCCGGCCAGCAGCGCGCAGGCCTCGCTGATGTCCACGACGTTGTCCTTGCCGGTGGTGTCCTTGTAGGTGACCGTCGTCTTGCCCGTGCAGCGCTCCACGACGGAAGCGCGCAGCAGCTCCTCCATGGAGCTGCGGTTGCTGAACACGGCCGTCTTCAGCTCGTCGAAGGTGAACTTGCCGTCCGCGCCGGAGGCGCCCGTCTCGGAGACCTCCGTGAGGACCTTGGCGTTCATGCGCGTGCGCGGCGACTGGGGGACGTTCTCGAAGCCGTGCAGCGGGGAGAAGCCGGTGATGGGCGCCGCGGGGTTGGCCAGCCAGTAGCTGTCGTTCGCGTTGAAGACGAAGTCCTTGCGCTCCAGCTGCGGCACCTTGGTGAAGGGCACCAGGCCGGGGCTGCGGGAGCCCGGCTCCACCTGCCACTCGTTGGCCGGGTCGCTTCCGTTGAGCACCGTGAAGCCCAGGGCCTGGAAGACGCCGTAGGTGACGTTGAGTCCGGGCGTGGTCGCCTCGGTGGCCCACTTCGTGTACGCGTCCTTGGTGAGGTTGGGCGTGGGCGTGGCGTCCGTGTACCAGGCGTTGCCGTCCTTGTCGGCGAACATGGTGTTCACCCAGGGCAGGCCCTGCTCGGAGGCGTAGACGGCCTTGAACTCGGCCAGCGTCTTGGCCTTGTTCATGCCGTGGAACTGGTCCAGGAACTTGGTGTTTTCGATGTTCGCGTCACGCAGCGTGAGCGCCGTCTGGGCGTTCCAGCCCAGCGTGCCGGCCGGGAAGCCCGGGGCCGCCGAGTCCGGGAAGGCGATCATCGGGCCGTAGTGGCTGAAGTAGACGGTCTGCGAGTAGTTGGTCAGCGACCCCTCCGACAGCTTCACCAGGATGGAGAAGGTCTTGGAGGTCATCGCGCGCTCCTCGGTGCCGTACTTGTAGACGGTCGGCTTCCCGGGCACGAGCTGCAGCTGGTAGATGGTCGCGCGCTGGCCGGCGGAGAACGTGTGCGTCCAGGCCACGTTGTCGTTGAAGCCGATGAGCACCGCCGGCACGCCCATGAGGCCCACGCCGTAGACGTTCATCTGGCCCGGCACGGTCAGCTGGCTCTCCCACAGGCGCAGCTCGCCTTCCCAGGGGAAGTGCGGGTTGGCCATGACCATGCCCTTGCCGTTGTCGGTGCGCTCACCGCCAATGGCCCAGCCGTTGCTGCCGAAGTCAGACGTCTTCAGCTTGTTCAGCTGCTCCAGGGACGGCATCTGCGGGCGCAGCGCGGCCTGCTTCGGGTCCACGGACTGCGCGCTCACGGTGGGGGGCGTGGCGGACGGGATGGTGAGCGCCAGCGCGTTGATGCCCGCCAGCAGCGTCAGGTCCGTGTTGTACGCCAGCAGGTCCACCGGGGTGATGGGGCGCACCCAGGGGGCGTTGGCGCACTCGGCGGGACGCGCCTCCGGGGCGGTGTCCTCCAGGTACTTGTTGTAGCCGGCCACGTAGCCGGTGACCATGTCCTGCATCTCCTGGGACAGGGTCGGGAAGGCCTTCTCCGCGCGCCCCATCAGGTCCATGGCCAGGTACGCGATGTCGCTGCCCACGTGCCGGTTGCCCGGGCCCTGGCCCAGGAAGCGCGCGCGCTCGCCGCGCACCTTGAGGATCTGATCCGCCAGGGTGCAGACGTGGTCCTGCGCGAAGGCATAGCCCTGGCCGAAGCCCAGGCTGCCGTAGCTGTCCGCGGTGATGTGCGGGATGCCGTAGGACGTGCGCTTGATCTTCGCGGTGTACTTCGGCGCCGCCGGGCCGGGGCCCGGGTCCACGGGCTTGGGATCCTCGTCACAGCCGGCGGTGGCCAGCAGCGCGAGGGACGCGAAAAGAGAGAAGGAAAGACGGCGGGTCCGGACAGAACGGAACCCCCCGCGGGAAGGGAGATTATCGGGGATGTGCTCGGGCATGGCGGCCCGGAGACTAGGAAGGTGGCGATTCGCCGGTCAATGTTTCTGGGATTTGACTTTTCCACGGAGATGGAACGCCCGGATGCGATGCGTCGCGGGTTTGGGAAAGCCGGAAAGACGGTGTGTGTTACACGGGGGCCATGACGCCCGAGTCCTCGTCACCGCCCGCGGCCCGCCGCCAGCGCCGCCACTTCTCCATGATTCGCACCTTCGTGCTGGCGGACTTCGTCACGCTCGGTAACGGCTTCTCCGGAGCAGGGGCCATCCTGGCGGCCATGCAGTCGCTGGCCACGGGCAACCCACGCTGGCTGTGGGTGGCGTTCTGCCTGATGCCGGTGGCGCTGGCGATGGACGTGGCGGACGGCCGCATCGCCCGGTGGCGCTTCCGCAAGTCGCCGCTGGGCGCGGACCTGGACTCGCTGGCGGACGTCATCTCCTTTGGCATGGCGCCCGCGGCGCTGGCGTTCGCGGTGGGCCTGCGCGGCAACCTGGACGTGGCGGCGCTGCTCTACTTCGTCGCGTGTGGCATCAGCCGCCTGGCGCGCTTCAACGTCACGTCCGCGGAGCTGTCCGACGGCACCGGCAAGGTGAAGTACTTCGAGGGCACGCCCATCCCCACCAGCCTCCTGCTGGTGATGGTGCTGGCGG
>NZ_RAWL01000250.1:0-12776 GCF_003668885.1 Corallococcus sp. AB049A
GAGCGCGAGCACGCCAGCGCCCTGTCGCTGCTGGCCATGCTCCAGCGCGAGGGCCGCTTCCTGGACTTCGTGCAGGAGAACGTCGCGGCCTTCCCGGACGCGGACGTGGGCGCGGCGGCCCGCATCGTCCACGAGGGCTGCCGCAAGGTGGTGCACCAGTACCTCACGCTCCAGCCGGTGCTGCCGCAGGGCGAGGGCGACAAGGTGACGGTGCCCCCGGGCTTCGACGCGCAGCGCATCCGGCTCACCGGCAACGTCGCGGGTGAACCTCCTTATGGGGGCACGCTCCGGCACCACGGCTGGGTGACCACGGAGGTGAAGTTCCCCACCGTCAGCCCCGCCATGGAGCCGCGCGTGCTGGCCCCGGCGGAGGTCGAGCTCGCCTGAGGCCCGCCCGGGCAGCAGGCGGCGCAGCATCCGAAGTCCCCTTCTCTTCGAGGAACCACCAGGCCCCTTCCCGGGGTTTTTGACCGATATGGCCCGATACGCGATCGGCATCGACCTGGGCACCACGCACTCCGCGGTGTCCTACTTCAACCTCGAGGACGCCAGGCCGCGCGGCCCCTCCCAGTCCATGCTGCCCGTGCCCCAGGTGACGGCGCCCGGCACCGTGGAAGCGCGCCCGCTGTTGCCCTCCTTCCTCTATCTCCCCAGCGCGCAGGAGTTCCCGGAGGGCAGCCTGGGGCTGCCGTGGAACAGCGAGCCGGGCGTCATCGTGGGTGACTTCGCCCGCTCGCACGGGGCGAAGGTGCCCACGCGGCTGGTGTCCTCCGCGAAGAGCTGGCTGTCGCATCCGGGCGTGGACCGGCGCTCGGCGCTGCTGCCCTGGCAGGCGCCGCCGGAGGTGCAGCGCGTGTCGCCGCTGGATGCGTCCGCGCGCTACCTGCGCCACCTGAAGGAGGCGTGGGACCACACCTTCGCGCGCGCGCAGGAGGAGTCCGGCAACGCGCTGTCGAAGCAGGAGGTCATCGTCACCGTCCCGGCGTCCTTCGACGCGGCGGCGCGCGACCTCACGCTGGAGGCCGCGAAGGCGGCGGGCATCGAGCACATCACCCTCTTGGAGGAGCCGCAGGCCGCGCTGTACGCGTGGCTGGAGGCGATGGGGGAGAACTTCCGCAAGCAGGTGAAGCCCGGGGAAGTGATTCTCGTGGTGGACGTGGGCGGCGGCACGTCCGACTTCTCCGTCATCACCGTGAAGGACCGCGAGGGCGACCTGGAGCTGCTGCGCGTGGCGGTGGGTGACCACATCCTCCTGGGCGGCGACAACATGGACCTCGCCCTGGCGCACACGCTCAACCAGCGGATGGCGACGGACGGGCGCAAGCTGGACGCGTGGCAGTTCAACGGCCTCACCTACGGGTGCCGCCAGGCGAAGGAGACGCTGTACGCGGATCCGTCCGTGGACCGGGTGCCCATCGCGATTCCGGGCCGGGGCTCGTCGCTCATCGGCGGCACGCTGCGCACGGAGCTGACCCGCGAGGAGCTGGACCGCGTCCTCACGGATGGCTTCTTCCCGGTGACGCAGGTGGCGGACCTGCCTCGCACCGCGCGCCGCACGGGCCTTGCGCAGATGGCGCTGCCGTACGCGCAGGACCCGGCGGTGACGAAGCACCTGGCCGCGTTCCTCACCCGGCAGGCGCAGGCGCTGGCGGCCAGCGTGGACTCGCCGGTGGACGTGACGGGCAAGGGCTTCCTGCACCCCACCGCGGTGCTCTTCAACGGCGGCGTCTTCAAGGCCGGTCCGCTGAAGGGCCGCGTGATGGAGGTCCTCAACCAGTGGCTCGCGGCGGAAGGCGCGCCTCCGGCCAAGGAGCTGGAGGGCGCGGACCTGGACCTCGCGGTGGCGCGTGGCGCCGCGTACTACGGCTGGGTGCGTCAGGGGCACGGCCTGCGCATCCGTGGCGGCACGGCGCGCGCCTACTACGTGGGCGTGGAGACGGCGATGCCGGCGGTGCCGGGCATGGAGCCGCCGGTGAAGGCGCTGTGCGTGGCGCCCTTCGGCATGGAGGAGGGGACGCAGGCGGACGTGCCGCCGCAGGAGTTCGGGCTCGTCACCGGCGAGCCCACCAGCTTCCGCTTCTTCGCGTCGTCCGTGCGGCGTGATGACCGCGTGGGCGAGATGGTGGAGGACGTGGACTCGGAGCTGGCGTCCGGGGGGCTGGAGGAGGTGGCGCCGATTGAAACGACGCTGCCGGGACAGCCCACGCCCTTTGGCGACCTGACGCCGGTGAACCTCCAGGCGGCGGTGACGGAGGTGGGCACGCTGGAGCTGCGGTGCCTGGAGAAGAACGGCTCCGGGCGCTGGAAGCTGGAGCTCAACGTGCGCATGAAGGAGTAGAAGGGGCCCCGCACACCGGAGGCGTATGCGAATCGTCGGCATCGACCTGGGCACCACCCATTGCGCGGTGGCATCCGTGGATCCAGCAAGGGGCTCGGGGGCGCCCGTCGAGGACTTCCCCCTGCCCCAGCTCGTCCGCCAGGGCGAGGTGGCCCCGCGCGCCCTCCTGCCGTCCACCGTCTACGTCCCCGCCGGCCACGAGCTGGCCCCGGAGGTGCTGCGCCTGCCCTGGGGCGACGACGGCGGCCCCTTCGTGGTGGGCGAACTGGCCCGCTGGCAGGGCGCGCGCGTGCCGGGCCGGCTGGTGGCCTCCGCCAAGAGCTGGCTGTGCCACCCGGGCGTGGACCGCTCCGCGCCCATCCTCCCGTGGGGCGCGCCCGCGGACGTGCAGAAGCTGTCCCCGGTGGACGCGTCCGCCCTGCTGCTCACGCACATGGCCCGGGCGTGGGATTACGCGCACCCGGATGAGCCCCTGTCCAAGCAGGAGGTGGTCATCACCGTCCCTGCTTCGTTCGACGAGGCGGCGCGCGCCCTCACGGTGAGCGCGGCGCGCAAGGCGGGGCTGGAGAAGTTCACGCTGCTGGAGGAGCCGCAGGCGGCCTTCTACGACTACACGGCGCGCCACCGCTCGGACCTGGAGCAGACGCTGGCCCAGGTGCGGCTGGTGCTGGTGGTGGACGTGGGCGGCGGCACCACGGACTTCACGCTGGTGCACGCGGGCGTGTCGCCGGAAGGGCCCATGCTGCGGCGCCTGGCCGTGGGCGACCACCTGATGCTGGGCGGCGACAACATGGACGCGGCGCTCGCCCGGCGCATGGAGGAGAAGCTCACCCAGAACGGCCGGCGCCTGTCCGCGACGCAGTGGACGCAGGCCATCCAGGCCGCGCGCACCGCGAAGGAGGAGCTGCTGGGGCGCACGCCGCCGGAGAAGTACGGCGTGTCACTCATCGGCGAGGGCAGCCGTCTGTTGGGCGGCACGCTGTCCACGGAGCTGGGCCGCGACGAGGCGCACGCGCTGGTGCTGGACGGCTTCTTCCCCCTGTCCCCTCCCGAGGACCGGCCCCGGCGCGCGGCGCGCATGGCGCTCCAGGAGCTGGGCCTGCCGTACGTGCAGGACCCGGCCGTCACGCGGCACCTGGCGGCGTTCCTCGCGCAGCACGCGGCGGCGGGCTTCGCGGCGCTGGGCGAGACGCCGTCGCACGAAGGCGCCCTGCCCCGCCCGGACGCCATCCTGCTCAACGGCGGCGTCTTCAACTCACCGCAGATTTCGGCGCGGCTCATCGACGCGCTGTCCGCGTGGTGGCCGCAGGCGCCGCGCATCCCGCTGCTGAGGCACGAGTCGCTGGAGCTCGCGGTGGCGCGGGGCGCCGCGTACTACGGGCTGGTGCGGCGCGGGCATGGCCTGCGCATCGGCGGTGGCGCGGCGCGCGCGTACTACGTGGGATTGCAGCGCGGCCCGGACAGCTCGGAGCAGCCCACGCTGTGCCTCATTCCGCGCGGCTTCGAGGAGGGCCAGAAGGTGGACCTGGGCGAGCGCCCCTTCACGCTCACCCTGGGCCGGCCGGTGCAGTTCACCCTCTTCTCCACGACGAACGACCGCATCGACAAGCCGGGGGACCTGGTGCCGCTGGCGGAGGACCTGAAGCCGCTGCCGCCCATCCACACGCTGCTCAAGGGCGCGTCCGGCAAGGTCAGCGAGGTGCCGGTGCACCTGCAGGCGGCGCTCACGGAGATTGGCACGCTGGAGCTGTTCTGCGTGTCGGACGTCGCGGACGAACGCTGGCGCCTGGAGTTCGAGCTGCGCGGCACCGGCGGCTCGCACGAGCTGACCGTCACCGAGTCCATGCCCGCGCGCTTCGCCGAGGCGAAGGACAACGTGGACCGCGTCTACGGCAACAAGCCGCTGCCCCTGGGCCCCAAGGACGTGAAGCAGCTGTCGCGCACGCTGGAGAAGGTGCTGGGCCCGCGCGAGACGTGGCGCGTGCCGGTGCTGCGCGAGCTGTGGAGCACGCTGTACGCGGGCGCGAGCAAGCGCCGCCGCTCGGATGACCACGAGCGCGTCTTCTACAGCCTCACCGGCTTCTGCCTGCGCCCCGGCTTCGGCTACCCGCTGGACGGCTGGCGCGCGGAGCAGACCTTCAGCCTCTTCGACGCGCTGGTGCAGCATCACCAGGACAAGGCCGTCTGGACGGAGTTCTGGGTGATGTGGCGCCGCATCGCGGGCGGCCTCACCGAGGCGCAGCAGCAGAAGCTGTACGGCTACCTCCAGCCGCACCTGTCCCGCCGCGTGCCTCCGGACGCGCCCACGCAGGGCGGCAAGCTGAAGGGCATCCAACCGGAAGGGTTGGACGAGATGATCCGCACCGCCGCCTCGCTGGAGCACCTGTCGCCAGGCGACAAGGCGGAGGTGGGCCGGTGGATCGCCGCGCGGCTGAAGGCCGAGTCCCGCTCCGGCGGTCCGTGGGCGTGGGCCCTGGGCCGGCTGGGCGCGCGCGTGCCGCTCTACGGCAGCAGCCACAAGGTCGTGGACGTGGAGACGGCGGAGGCGTGGCTGGAGCTGCTCTTGTCCCTGGACCTGCGCAAGGTGGACGGCGCGCCCTTCGCCGCCGCCCAGCTGGCGCGCCTCACCGGGGACCGCACGCGAGACCTGGATCCGGCCCTGCGTGAGCGCACGGCTCAGGCGCTGGTGGCCGCGAAGGCCGCGGACACCTGGGTGCGCATGGTGCGTGAGGTCGTGGCCCTGGAGGCCGCGGACGAGGCCCGGGCACTGGGCGACACGCTGCCGGCGGGTCTGCGGCTGTCCTGAAGCGGGGGCACTTCCGGGCGGATCCGTCGCATGCGGGGCGCGAACGTGCGCGCCCTCGCGGGGCGGATCATCCCGGGCGGTGGATCAGACCTGGGCGGTGGCCGTCACGTCGCCAGCGACCGCCGCCGGAGCGTCCACGAGCGTCGGAGCCACGGGCGCGGCGTCGAGCGGCACGGCGGCGACGACCTGGAGCACGGGCTCCGTGGCGGCGACGGCGGGCACCTGGACGGTGTTGGCCTGGGACTCGTCCTTCTTCGGCTTCTTCGTCCCCGCGCCCGAGCGGCAGCCCCGGCACCACGGCTGGTTGCGGATGGCGCCGTCCGCCATCTTCCGCAGCCCGAACTGCGCCAGCGGCTTGAGCGTCTTGCACTTCAGACACATCAGCGAGATCAGAACCTCGTGGCCGTCGGCGTCGTAGACGGAGGACTTGCGCCGCTTGCGCGGCTGGCCCGGCTCGCGCGCCTCTTTCTTCTCGGGCGCCACGGGGACCATCATCGGGGTCACTTTGTAGAGCATCTCTTCTGTCCCTCCCACGCACGGGCTCCAACTTGCTCGCGCTGGCATTGCGCCGCGCCTGCAAGGGATCTCGCGTGCCCTAGAGTAGGGAGGTTTCCCTCCGTTGGAAACTGATCCCAGGCCGAAAATTCGGCCCGGGCCGCCTTCTGTTGATCTTCCGCTGGGTTGCGCCGCGATCCAGCCCCAGCGGATCAGCACGGAGGGAAAAATTCCAACGGCGGGCGCGCCTTTTTCAGGGCTTCGCGTCCGCGCAGGGCCCCTCCGCCTTCGTCAGGTGCACGCGCCCGAGCGCCGGGGGCTTCAGCGCGTTGCCGTGGGCGCGGCCGTATTCAACCAGCACCTCGCGCAGGTCCTGGCCCTGCAACAGGTTGATACGTTCCCGTGGCAGCGTGGACGTCAGCGGCCCCACGCCGTCGCCTCCGCGCAGGAGGAAGTCTGGCACCGCGACCCGGTACGTCCCCTTCGCCTTCAGCGGCTTGCCGCCCGGCAGCGTCACGCCCTGGAAGCGCTCCGGGCCCGGGCACGCGCCCAGCGTCACCTCCAGCCCGGAGATGGCGAAGACGCCCTTGCGGCCGCCATAGGCCAGCGACAGGAAGCGGCGCAGTTCGTCCGCGCTCAACTCCAGCACCGCGAGCGTGTTGTCGAAGGGGAGGACTTCGTAGAGCTTGCCGAAGGTGAGCGGCCCCTGCGGAAGGTCCGCCCGGATGCCGCCCGCGTTCATCACCGCCACGTCGGCGCGGGCCACCTCCCGCATCGCGTCCGCGATGAGGTTGCCCAGCGCGCTCTCGCCCTCGTACACCTGGGGCATGCGGGCCTGGACCTCCACGCCCACCGGGCGGCGCTGCTCCTCCTCCACGCGCGCCTCCGCGGGGGCCACCAGCGCCTGCACGCGGGCGTCCGGCGTCACCGGCTGGCCCATGAAGGTGGCCGGCACCAGCCGCACGTCCTTCGCGTCCTTGAGCAGCCGCGCGTCGCAGGTCTTCCGCGTGGCGTCCACGGCGCCGCACACCGGGATGGCGGCCTGGATGCGCGTGCGCCCGGGCAGCACGCGGTGGGTCACCGGATCCACGAAGAGGTCCACCACGCCGAACGAGCGCGCCAGGCCCGTCGTCTCGATGACCGGCACGTCGCCGAAGAAGTGCCCCATGGGCTGGTGCGTGTGGCCCGCCACCACCGCGTCCACCGCGCCCGCCGGCAGCGACTCCACCACGGCGTAGATTTCCCCGTCGTCGCGCTCGCAGCCGGACGTGTCGCGCGGGTTCGCCAGGTCCGTGCACTTGCCGCCCGCGTGCGCGACGGCGACCACCACCTCCGCGCCCTGCTCGCGCAGCGACCGCGCGGCTTCCCTCGCGGCGTCGGCCAGGGGTTGGAACTTCAGGCCCGCGACGTTGACGGGGTTGGTCGTCTGCGGCGTCGACAGCGTGGACAGGCCCAGGAGGCCCACCTTCACGCCCTTCACCGTGACGACCGTGGTGCCGTCATTGCCCAGCCACGCCGGGTGGCGGCCGTCCTTCTCGCGCACGTTGGCGGACAGGAAGGGGAACCTGGCCTGCGCCACGCGGGCCTTGAGCGCGCCCAGCGGATCCTCGTCCGGACGCGTGGCCACGGGGCCCGGGCCCACCGGCCCGTAGTCGAACTCGTGGTTGCCGATGGCGACCGCCGCGTAGCCCAGGAGGTTGTACACGTCGACGACGATGGCGCCCTCGACCAGGTTGGACGCCAGCGTGCCCTGGAACAGGTCGCCGCCGTCCACCAGCAGCACGCCGCCCGGGTTGTCCTCACGCAGCCGCGCCACGTAGGACGCGAAGAGCGCCGCGCCGCCCTCCTCCACCTTCTGCCCGTCCGGCAGCGTGGCGCGGTGGGGCATCACCCAGCCGTGGAAGTCGTTGGTGCCCACCAGCGTGAGCCGCACGGGCTCGGCCGGGGCAATCGCGGGGGGCGGAGTGGCGGGAGCGGGCGTCGGGCCGCCCTTGCAGGCGGAGGCAAGCACCGCGAGCGCCAGGGCGGTGGAACGAAAGGTGCGCATGGGGCGCGCACTTCATCCCGCCCCCCTGTCGCTTTCAACCCGCTTCGAGTCTCAGCTCCGGCGCCGGCGGCCCAGGAGCGCCATGGCCAGCAGGCCCAGCGTCGCGACGGCCGGCACGGACGTGCTGGTGCACCCGCAGCCGCTGTCGTCGTCGCCTCCAGGGCCGCCAATCGGGTTGCCGTCGCCCGGATTGACGATGACGCCGCCACCGCCGTCATTGCCCGTCCCGCCGTCCTGGGCGGTGCCGCCGTCCGGCTCTGGGAGCACGACGAGGAGCGGCGGAGTGAACGCCCGGGCCACGTTGCCCCAGGAGGTGAGCTTCACGTTGTCCCCCAACATGCTGGTGCTGAGGCCGTCGTGCGCGACGAAGAGCCCCTCCGGGAACGCCGTGCCCAGCGGCCCCGAGTACGCCACCAGCCCGCGCGACTGCTGCACCGGGTCCGCGCCGCCGTCCTGCCCCAGCTGGAACGCGCCCACCCGGCCCAGCGTGCGCCGGTCGAAGACGACGAAGGTGTTCGCGCCCGGATCCGACGCGATGAGGTAGCCGTCCAACGCGGAGGCCTCATACAGCGCGATGCGCCCCACGGACGTGAGGCCGCCATCCCCCAGCCCCACCACCTGCGTGCCCTGGATGCCGGCGTCCGCGTCCGCGCCGTAGCGGTAGAGCCCCTGCCCCTGCTGCGCCACGTAGAGCGCGCGGTACGCCGGGTCCACCACCAGCCCCTGCACCGTCCCGGCCGGGATGTCCCGCAGGGGGGTCGCCGTGACGCCACCGTCGGTGGGCGTCAGCGCGAACTGCCGGATGCCGCCGGCCGAAAGGCCGCCAAACGCCTGGATGGACCCGTCCGCCCCGCGGGTCAGCCGCACCGTCCCGTAGCTGACGTTCACGTCCAGCGGGGCCGCCGTGGGCGACAGGCGGGTGAGCCCGCCGCCATCCGCCGCCGCATCCATCACGTAGGGCACGAGCCCGGAGAGCGTGGGGTTGGCGCTGAGCACCAGCGACGCGGACGTCCCGCCCGCCAGGGGGAAGCCGCCCAGCACGTCCACGCTCGTGGCCGTGCCCTCGGTGACGGCCTGCAGCTCCCCGCCGTCCAGCGCGTAGGTGAACAGGCCGTTGTTCTGGTCCGCCGTGATGAGCCGGCTCGCGGCGGGGTTGGCCGGGTTCACCCACAGGGCCACGTCGTTCACCGAGCCGCCGCCCGAGCGGGCCCCGGGCTGGGTCTGCGACGTGTAGGGCACCTGCACCGGCGGCGTCGTCTGGGCCCCAGCGGCCGAGCTCACGAGCACGGCCGTCAACGCTGGGAGGGAGAGGTTGCGCATGGGCGGCTCCTGGGCAGGTCGCTCCCTACCTAGGCACGGGCCCGGCCCCGTTCAAGTTCCCTGAAACCCTGGGACTGTTGGCAGACGGCGAAAGCCTCGGGTACAACGAACAGCGTCTTCCAGCGAACAGACAAGGGCCATGGCCAAGCGCGCACTCATTACGGGCATCACGGGGCAGGACGGCAGCTATCTGGCGGAGCTGCTCCTCAAGAAGGGCTACGAGGTGCACGGCATGGTGCGCCGCTCCTCCGAGGAGAAGTTCGAGCGCATCGCGCACCTGCAGGGCAAGGTGACGCTGCACCAGGGCGACCTCCTGGATCAGTTCTCGCTCGCGGCCCTGTTGAACCTCACCCAGCCGGACGAGGTCTACAACCTGGCGGCGCAGTCCTTCGTGCCCACCAGCTGGAACCAGCCGGTGCTCACCGGTGAGTTCACCGCGCTGGGCGTGACGAAGATGCTGGAGGCCATCCGCCACACCCGCCCGCAGGTGCGCTTCTACCAGGCGTCCTCCAGCGAGATGTTCGGCAAGGTGCTGGAGGTGCCCCAGTCGGAGGACACGCCCTTCTACCCGCGCAGCCCGTACGGCGTGGCGAAGGCGTACGGCCACCACATCACGGTGAACTACCGTGAGTCCTTCAAGCTCTTCGCGGTGAGCGGCATCCTCTTCAACCACGAGTCGCCCCGCCGCGGCCTGGAGTTCGTCACGCGCAAGGTCACGTACAACGTGGCGCGCATCAAGATGGGCCTCCAGGACAAGCTGCCCATGGGCAACCTGGACGCCAAGCGCGACTGGGGCTTCGCCGGCGACTACGTGGACGCCATGTGGCGCATGCTCCAGCAGGAGACGCCGGAGGACTTCGTCGTCGCCACCAACGAGACGCACACCGTGCGGGAGCTGGTGGAGATCGCCTTCGCGCGCGTGGGCCTGGACTACCAGAAGCACGTCGTCATCGACCCCGCGTTCGTTCGCCCGGCGGAGGTCGACCTGCTCATCGGCAAGTACGACAAGGCGAAGGAGAAGCTCGGCTGGGAGCCCACGGTGCGCTTCAAGCAGCTCGTGGAGATGATGGTCGACGCGGACCTGGAGCGCGTGAAGGCAGGAACGCGGTAAGATGCGCGTCCTCGTCACGGGAGCGGATGGATTCGTCGGCCGGCATGCCTGCGCTGCCCTTCGGGCGGCCGGCGACGAGGTGGTGGAGGTTCACGGGCCCCGCGGCGAGGGCATCAGCAGCACCGCCTTGCACTTCGACGTCGCCGACGAGGCGAAGGTCAAGGCGTCGCTCTCCGAGGTGAAGCCGGATGCGGTGCTGCACCTGGCCGGCTTCAGCTCGGTGGCCAAGAGCCACCAGAACCCCGCGCGCGTCTTCGCGGTGAACACCATGGGCGTGGTGCACCTGCTCACCGCCCTGCGGGAGAGTGCCCCCAAGGCGCGCGTGCTGCTGGTGGGCTCCGGCGAGGTGTACGGCCCCGTCGCCGAAGGCACCCGCGCGAACGAAGGCCACCCGCACGTGCCGCTCAGCCCCTACGCCGCGTCGAAGTCCGCGGGAGAGCTGGCGGGCGAGCAGTTCTTCCGCAGCTACGGCATGGAAGTGGTCCTCGCGCGGCCCTTCAACCACCTGGGCGCGGGGCAGGACCCCACCTTCGTGGTGCCGTCGTTCGCGGCGCAGATCCGCGCCATCGCGCTGGGCACGGTGGACCCGGTGCTGCGCACGGGCAACCTGGACGCCATCCGGGACTTCTCCCACGTGAAGGACGTGGTGGACGCGTACCGGCTGCTGCTGCTCAAGGGCGAGGCCGGCCAGGCCTACAACGTGGGCAGCGGCGAGGGCCGCACCATCCGCAGCCTCCTGGAGGAGATGCTCCAGCTGTCCGGCGTGCAGGCGCGCATCGAGCTGGACCCCGCGCGGCTGCGTCCGTCGGACATCCCCAGCCTCGTGGCGGACACGACGAAGCTGAAGGCACTGGGCTGGGCCCCGAAGCTCTCCGTCGCGGACGCGCTGCGCGACGTGCTGGGCCCCCGGGTGGGCGCGCAGCACTGAAGCCCCGCTGGCGTGCGCGCTTCAGGTGCGCGCCAGCGACTGCCACGCCTCCAGGCGCCGGTCCAACGCGGTGAGGGCCCACAGGTCCGCCGCGTTGCCCGGCTTCACGGCGGCCAGGTCCCGCTGGACATACTCGCGGGCCTGCACCTCACCCCACTCCGACAGGATGCGCAGCGCCATCAGCGACGGCTTGCGGGCGACGAGCCGCAGGAGCACGTCCTGCACGCGCGGGCTCCGCTCCGCGTCCGCCAGCCGCTGCACGGCTTCATGACGGGCGTCCGGCGTGGAGTCCTCCGACTCCAGGGGCGCGGCCAGCTCCGCGAAGCGCGCCTCGTCCAGGAGCGCCGCGGGGCGCCGGCTCTCCCAGTGCTCCACCGTCACGGTGGTGCGGCCCCGGGCCACGCACTCGCGGCGGATGCCGTCGTTCTTGAGCATGTCCAGCACCCGCTCCGGCGCGGGCGTGCCGCCCTCCACCGTGCGCAGCGCGCGCTGGGACAGCATGGGGGACTGGCCCAACAGGTGCGTGCGCAGCACCGTGGCCTCCACCGTCTTCTCGTTGCCGGGCGGCACCCGGTCCCACTTGAGGAACACCTCCGCGATGCCGCGCTCGCGCACGTACCAGCGGTACTCCAGCCACACCGCCCCGCCCCGCTCCGCGAAGCGCGGGTCGGACGGCTCATGGAGGCGCGGCGCGCCCTCCCGCGTGCCGGTGAAACAGCGGTCCAACAGCTTCTGGGCTTCTTGAAGTCGCATGGGGAGCGGGCGGCCATTGTAGGCCCCCACGTCAGGTTCCTCCATCACCGCACGTTCGTGTCATGATTACACGAAGCATGTGAGGAGGCCTGGGATGGGCACGACGACGACGCCGCGGTTCACGTTCTTCTGGAAGGAGGACTCCTTCTTCTCGCAGTGGCACCCGTCCGTCTTCACGGTGGAGGGCGTGCGCTACACCTGCGCGGAGCAGTACATGATGGCGGGCAAGGCGCGCCTGTTCGGGGACACGCGCGTGCTGGAACAGGTGCTGCGCGCGGCCACGCCCAAGCAGCACAAGGCGCTGGGGCGCAAGGTGAGCCCGTTCGACGCGGCCCTCTGGGAGCGTGAGCGGGAGCGCATCGTCTACGAGGGCAACCACGCGAAGTTCACCCAGCACCGGCACCTGTTGGAGGCGCTGCTCGCCACCCGGGGCACGGAGCTGGTGGAGGCCAGCCCCCTGGACCGCATCTGGGGCGTGGGGCTGTCCGTGGAGGACCCGCGCATCCAGGACCCCGCGACGTGGCGGGGACTGAACCTGCTGGGCAAGGTGCTGACGCGCCTGCGCGAGGACCTGCTCGCGCAGGGCCACGCACCGGTCAGAACTTGAAGCTCGCGGACTGGTCCGGCACGCCGTTGAAGTCCAGGTGGAGCGTGGCGTGGTCGCCGTTGCCCTTCTCGCTCCACTCCTGCTTCAGCGTGGACAGGTCAAACGCCAGGTCCTTGTAGACCATGGCCTTGCACCGGTCGTTGTTCGCGTCATGCAGCACGGTGAGCTCGGCGCGCGGCTCGCCCGCCGCCGTCTTCGTGAAGCGCCCATCCCACGCAAGGCCGTAGCGGTGCTCCTTGCAGCCGCCGCCGTGGCGGACCTTGAGCGTGAGCACGTCGCCCTTCACGCTCTGCGATTCGATGCCGAGCGGGTCGCGGGGGGCGGGCGTCTCGGTGATTTCCAGGGGCATGACGATGGCCGCCTCCTGGCCC
>NZ_RAWL01000251.1:0-12733 GCF_003668885.1 Corallococcus sp. AB049A
GGGCTCCATCGCGCGCGCGAAGCCCTCCGTGCCGCCCTTGCCGCCCATCGCGGACGCGACTGTCATGCCGCTCGAGTTCGTGGAGCCCGCGTCCTCCGTCTCACGCAGCACCACGCCCACCGCCACGCCCAGCGCGGCGAGCACCAACACCACCCCGATGACGAGTCCCCGCCCCATGCCTCACTCCTCCCGCAGCGCCATGGCCGGGTTCGCGCGCGCCATGCGCCACGCCGGGTACAGCCCCGCGAGCGCCGCCGCCACCATGGCCAGCACCAATGCCTGTCCCACCACACCGGGCGCCACCACCAGCTGCAACGTCCACCCGAACGAGCGCTGGTTGATGACGTGCACCAGCACGTAGGCCAACGCCAGCCCCAGCGGGATGGAGAACAACCCCGCCAGCAATCCCAACAGGCCCGTCTGCAGCGACACCATGCCCCACAGCTGTCCCGGCGTGAGCCCCGTCGCGCGCAGCACGGCGAACTCGCGCGCCCGCTCCAGCTGCAGCGACATCAGCGCGCTCAGCACGCCCACGAACGCGACGCCAATGGCCAGCAGGCGCAGCACCTGCGTGATGGTGAAGGTCCGGTCGAACACCTCCATCGACGCCTGCCGCAGCGCCCGGTTCGCACGGACATTCAAGGCCTGCTCACCGCCCGCGCGGTCGCGCACGCGGGCCACCAGCTCGTCCACGTCCTGCCCGGGCGCGGCGAAGAGGGACAGGCCGGACACGCCCCGGTCCTCGTACCAGTGTTCATACGTGGCGCGCGGCATCAGCACCGTCCCCACGTCCGAGCCGTAGTCGAAGTACACGCCCGCCACGCGGAAGTCGTGCGGTCCCTTGTCGGTGGCGACGCGCAGCGTGTCGCCCGCGTGCACGTTCCGGTGGAACGCGAAGGGCTCCGACACGATGAGCGCGTCCGTGGACGCGTCCAGCTGCCGCCACACGTCCTCCGCGCGTCCCTCCTTGAAGCGGTACGTCCGCTCATGGCCCTTCGCGAAGTCCACCGCCAGCAGGTCCGTGTCCACTTCGTTGATGCGCACGTGGATGACCCGGATGGATCCGCTCGCCTCGACGCCCGGCGTGGACCGCAGCTTCTCCGCGAGCCCCGGCACCAACGAGGAGTCCCCGCGCCGAGCCACCAGTGACGGCGGCGACACGAACACGTCCGCCTGCAGCGCCGACTCCAGCCACGCGGCCACCGTGCCCCGGAAGCTGGACACCATCAGGCCCACGCCCACCGTCGTCGCCACCGCGACCATCAGCGCCGCCAGCGCGACCGCCGTGCGCGACAGGCTCGCCGTCACGCCGCGCGCGGCCATGCGTCCCAATGGGCCGAACATCGCGCCCAGGGGCCTCGCCGCCGCCCTCGTCAGCTTCTCCGTCACCCAGGGCACCAGCAGCGCGCTGCCCAGCAGCACGCCGAAGAGCCCCGTGTACGCGGGCAAGAGCGCCTGGGTCGGCCACGCGAGCACCGCCGCCGAGATGGCCAGGATGACGACCCCGAGCACCGCCAGCCTGGGCGCGCGGTTGCGCGACACGTCCTCCACCGTGGAGCGCCGCAGCGCCGTCACCGGTGCCGCCCGCGCCGCCTCCCACGCGGGCACCAGCGCGGCCAGCACCGTCGCGCCCAGGCCCAGGCTCAGGCCCTTGATCAGCGTGAACGGCTCCAACGACAGACGCCGCACGTTCACCACGAAGTACAGGTCATTGATGGTGCGGGTGATGAGGCCCACCAGGCCGCTGGCCATCAGGATGCCCAGCAGCAGCCCCGCCGCGGTGCCCACGATGCCCAGCATCAGGGCCTCGCCCAGCACCACCGCGAACAATTCGCCGCGCGTCACGCCCACCGCGCGCAGGCGGCCCAGCATCCCGCGCCGCTGCACCACGGAGAACGTCATCGTGTTGTAGATGAGGAACATCCCCACCACGAGCGCCAGCAGCGACAGCGCGGTGAGGTTGGTGCGGAACGCGCGCGTCATCTGCTCCACCGTGCCCGCGCGCCCGGACGTCTGGACCAGCTCGGCGCCCGGCGGCAATGCGGCCTTGAGCGACGCGGCCTGCGCCTCTCCGCCCTTCAAGCGCAGGTCCACGCGCGTCAGCCGGCCCTCCATGCCCAGCACCTCCTGCGCGGTGGAGATGTCCGCGAGGAGCAGCGACTCCAGCGCGCGCTCCGTCGTCTCCTGCGAGGGCGTCAGCAGGGCCGACACGCGCAGCTCCCGGCGAAGCCCCGTCACCGTCACCGGCAGCGTGTCCCCGGCCTTCACGCCCAGGCTCCGCGCCGTCTTCGCGCCCATCACCACCGTGCCGGGCCGGGTGAGCAGCGTGCCCACGTCGCCCACCGCGCCTCCGGTGGAGAAGTCCCGGAAGGGGGCCTCCGCGAAAGGGTCCAACCCCAGCAGCGTGAGCGTGCGGTGGTTGCCGGCCTCCACCTGCACATAGCCCTGCACCACGGGCGCCGCGTCCGGTGCGTCCGGCCGCAGCTTCAGCGCCGTGTAGACGCCCTCCGGCAGGCCGGACGTGCCGCCGGTGATTTGATGCGTGGCGCGGCCCGCGACGACGTCCGTGGACTGCTCGAAGGCGCGCAGCGCGCTGCCGCTCGCCAGGTCGATGGACACCACCACCGCCACGCCCATCGCGATGCCCAGCAGCGACAGCGCCGTGAGCCACGGGTGCCCGCCCAGGTGCCGCAGGCTGGAGCGCGCGAGCAGCCCCCTCATGGCGTCCTCCGGCCGCTCGCGCCGCCGGGGCGCTCCACCAGCCGTCCGTTCTCCATGGTCAGCACGCGGTCCGCGCGCTCCGCCATCGCGGGCTCGTGCGTGACGATGAGCGCGCACGCGTGGCCCTGCCGGGTGAGCCCTTCCAGCAGGTCCAACACCTGGCCGCCCGTCTCCTCGTCCAGGTTGCCCGTGGGCTCGTCCGCCAGCAGCAGCGGCGGCGCGTGGGCCAGGGCGCGCGCCACCGCCACGCGCTGCTGCTCGCCACCGGAGAGGCGGTCCGGGAAGCTGCTCGCGCGAGCCCCCAACCCCACACGTCCCAGCAGCTCCCGCGCCCGCGCGCCGGCCTCCGCGGCCGAGCGGCCCAGCAGCTCCAGCGGCAGCCGCACGTTCTCCTCCACCGTCAGCGTGGGCAGCAGGTTGAAGGCCTGGAAGATGAAGCCGATGCGCTCGCGGCGCAGCAGCGTGCGGTCCCGCTCCGGCATGCGCCCCAGGTCGCGGCCCTCCACCAGGATTTCGCCGTGCGTCGCCTGGTCGATGCCGCTGATGAGGTTGAGCAGCGTGGACTTGCCGGAGCCGCTGCGGCCCAGCAGCACCACGAACTCGCCCCGGTGCAGGGCGAGCGTCGCGCCGGAGAGCACCTCGCGCACGGAGTCGCCCTCCGCGTAGGACTTGGTGACGGCGCGCAGTTCGACGAGGGGCCGCGAATCAGGAGGAGAGGAGGGCATGCCGGGCATCCGACATAGCCGATGCCCGGCGTCCGGGAGCGTTTCCTCGTCCCACCCGGAGGGATGCCCGCTACTGGACGCCAGCAGCGCCAGGGAGCGCTCAGCCCATGACACCTGTCAGGTTGTCCCACTTGCTTTTCGTGCGTCCCGGCACGTCCCGGTGTTTGATGTCCGTCTCTTCCCGCCGGAGGCCTTGTCTTCCGCGCCGGGGTAGGGGGGGCCACACACATGAATGAAGCCCAGGCCGGGTGGGTCGCGGCGTCCGGCGGTGTGCCCTCGCCGCTGCATGAGCTGCTTCAGCAGCTGCCTGCCTTCTTCGGCCTCTACCGCGGCCCTGGCCACCTCATCGAGTTCAGCACCGCGACGCGTCTGACGCTGCTCGACACGCGCGGCCAGGTGGGCATCCCGCTGCGCGAGGCCTGTCCCCAACTGGAAGGCCCCGGCTGGCACGACGCCTGGGACCGCGTCTTCACCACCGGAGAGGCCCTGCACCTGCGCGAGGCCTCTGCCCGCGCGCGCCCCGCCGATGAAGAACTCTTCTTCAATCTCTCGCTGCTGCCACGCCGCGACGCGAGGGGGGCGGTGGAGGGCGTGCTCGCCTTCGCGGTGGACGTGACGGAGCTCGTGCGCACCCGCCGCGCCGCGTGGACCGCCGCCGCCTGGCGCACCGAGCGCCTTCAAGCGATGACCGCCGCGCTCTCCGAAGCGCTCACCCCCGCGCAGGTGGTGGAGGTGGCCGCGCGCGAAGGGGCGCTCGCCATGGGGGCCCTCACCGGCCTGGTGGTGGTGCCCGCCAGCGCGGCCCTGGACGTCTTCGAGCGCGCCGCCGCGCACGGCTTCTCTCCCGGCGAGCTGGAGGGCTGGCAGCGCTTCGAGGTCTCCGCCACCTGTCCCCTCACGGACGTGACGCGCACGCGCGAGCCCTGCGCATTGGGCTCATGGACGGAGTGCATGGCGCGCTACCCGAGGCTCGCCTGGTTATCGCGCGAGCGGCCCCTGGCGGCGTGGGCGTCCGTGCCGCTGGTGAGCGGTGGGCGCGTGTTCGGCGCGCTGGGGCTGGGCTTCGGCGACGCGCGCGGCTTCGACGCCCAGGAGCGCGCCTTCCTGCTGACGGTGGGCCGCCTGTGCGCGCAGGCGCTGGACCGGGCGCGGCTGTACGACGAGGAGCGCGAGGCCCGCGGCGCCGCGGAGGCCGCCAGCCGCGCCAAGGACGCGTTCCTCGCCACGGTGTCCCATGAGCTGCGCACGCCGCTCACGTCCATCCTCGGCTGGTCGCAGATGCTGCGGCAGGGCCTGTTGGGTGAAGACAAGCGCCAGCGCGCGGTGGAGGCCATCGAGCGCAACGCCCGCGCGCAACGGCAGCTCATCGAGGACCTGCTCGACATCAGCCGCATCGCCAACGGCCGCCTGCGCCTGGAGCCGGTGCCGCTGGAGTTGGGCTGCGTGGTGGAGGCGGCGCTGGATGCCGTGCGGCCCACGGCGCTCGCGCGCGAGGTGACGCTCAAGGTCTCCGTGGACGCGGACGGCGTGCCGCTGTTCGGCGACCCGGACCGGCTGCAGCAGGTGGTGTGGAACCTGCTCTCCAACGCCATCAAGTTCACCCCGGCCGGCGGCCACGTGACGGTGTCCGCGCGCACGCGCGGCGAGGGCGCGGAGCTGGTGGTGCGCGACGACGGCGAGGGCATCCCGGCCAGCTTCCTGCCCTTCCTCTTCCAGCGCTTCCAGCAGGCGGACACCAGCGTGAGCCGCCAGCACGGAGGCCTGGGCCTGGGCCTGTCCATCGTGCGGCACCTGGTGGAGCTGCACGGCGGCACCGTGTCGGCCGCCAGCGACGGGCCGGGCAAGGGCGCCACGTTCACCGTCGTGCTGCCGCGCTCACGCGTGGGCACGGCCCCGGGCTCCGCGCGCGAGCCGCGCTCCGTGGAGGGCCTGACGCTGCCGCGCTTCCCGGAGCTGGAGGGCCAGCGCGTGCTGGTGGTGGACGGCCAGCCGGACGCGCGCGAGTGGATGTCCGTGCTGCTCACCCGCGTGGGCGCGCACGTGCTCACCGCCACCAACGTCACCGACGCCATGGATGAAGTGCGCCGCTCCCCGCCCACGGTGCTGGTGACGGACGTGGCCCTGGCCGGCGAGGACGGCTATTCGCTGCTGTACCGGCTGCGCGCGCTGCCCTGGGAGTCCGGAGGCGGCGTGCCCGCGCTCGCCGTCACCGCCGCCGCGCGCCGCGAGGACCGCGACCGGGCCCTGCGCGCCGGCTTCAGCGCCTTCGTCACCAAGCCGCTGGATGCCGTAGAGCTGCTCACGGCGGTGGCGCGTCTTGCCCCGCCCAATCCGGTGCGCTCCTGAAGTCCTCCTCCGCATCCCACGGCTGGAAGAAGTCCCCGACTTCCCGCGCGAGCCGCGCCCCGCACACGTCGCGCGGGATGATGTGGAAGCCCTCTGGATAGGCCACGTGCCGCACCGAGGGACACGCCTTCATCCGCCGCGCGAGAAAGCGCCCGCCCTCCGGGTCCACCACGTGGTCCTGGTTCGCGGTGGCCACCAGCACCGGACAGCGCACCCGGGGCGCGTCCGCCAGCGCCAGGTCCTGCAGCCTGCACAGGTCGCGCAGCCGGGCCACCGGGAACGCCGGCAGCACCGGCGCCTGGGCCAGCGCCGCGGGGTCGGAGATGTCCGTGCCGCCCTTGTCCACCCACGGCGTCGTCCACTCCAGGAGCGGCGTGCGGCACAGCTGGCGCACCAGCGCCATGCGCGCGCCCTTGAAGCGCACCGCGGGCGCCACCAGCGCGAGGGCGTGCACGGCCTCCGGTTGGTGCGCGGCCAGCCGCAGCGCCAGGAGCGCGCCCATGGACAGTCCCGCGACGAACACGCGGCGGTACCCGGACAGCGACGCCAGCGCCTGGTCCGCGCAGGCCTGCCAGTCGCGGAAGCCCACGCCCAGCATCGCCTCCGGCGTGGTGCCGTGGCCCGGAAGCCTGGGCGCCACCACGCGCATGCCTCGCGCGGCCAGGGCCTCGCCCAGGGGACGCACCTCCCACGGGCTGCCGGTGAAGCCATGGAGCAGCAGGCAGGCGTCCTGACCGTGCCCCAGGGCGAAGGGCGCCGTGGACTCTCCGTCGATGTCCCGCCAGCGCGTGCTCACAGGGAGGACACTGGCCACGGCGGGCCCCAGGCGCTATGCCGCCTGACTCATGGCCGACACTCCGACGAAGCCCCCTGAAGTGCAGCTCCAGGTGCAGATGACCGAAGAGGTGTCCAATGGCCAGTACAGCAACCTGGTCCTGGTGAACCACACCGACTCGGAGTTCGTGCTGGACTTCCTCTACGTCCAGCCGCAGCAGCCCCTGGCCCGCGTCCGCTCGCGCATCATCACCAGCCCGCGCCACGCGAAGCGGCTCTTGAAGGCCCTCCAGGACAACGTGCAGCGCTACGAGGCGCGCTTCGGCACCATCGTCCTGGACGAGGACGAAGGCCCCCGGCACTGAAGGGGCGGGTCCTCCAGGACTTTCCCTCGCGGCGTTCCCGGCGCACACTGCGCGGCATCGTGTTCCGAGCCCTCGTGTTCGCCGCCGCCCTGCTGTCCGCCGCCAACGCCTCCGCCCAGTGCACCGGGGACGGGGTGCAGCTGTATCCCGCGCCCGGCGGCATCGTCCCCACCAACATGCGCCTGCTGCTGGAAGGCGTGGGCACCGCGAAGTCGCCGGTGCTGGCGCTGGTGGGCAAGCCGCTCAAGCTGGTCTCCACCGACCATGAGGTGAAGCTCAAGGTCACCAAGGGCTGGGAGAGTTCGCTGGGCCGCGCGACCATCATCCTCAAGCTCGCGGAGCCGATGCGGCCCGACAAGCGCTACTTCCTGAACCTGCAGGAGGTGCTCCCCAACGTCGCGCTCCTCAATGGCCAGGTGGGCGCGCAGCCCTCGTGGCTGAGCGGCAAGGGGCCGGACGCGAAGGCCCCCAAGTGGGTGAAGCGCCCCGCCGTGTCGGAGGGCTTCGTGCGCCGTTCTCCCCAGGGCATCGCGCGGTTCGTGAAGCTCAACCTGTCCCTGCGCGAGGAGAGCCCCGCCTTCCTGGTGGTGAAGCTGTCCCCGCGCCGGCTGGGCGTGAGCCCCCAGCAGTACCTGCTGCCCGTCCAGGGCAACACGGCTTATCTGGGCCATGAGGCGTGCGGTGGCGCGTTCTCGCTGGAGGACGGGCGCAGCTACCGCGCGCGCATCGAGGCCTTCGACGCGGCAGGCAACCTGGCGCCATCCACGCCCCCGGTGGACTTCGAGGCCCCGTCCGCCCAGGGCCCCTAGTAGTGTGTCCGCCCGTTCAACCCGAGACAGGGAGACAACGGGCATGACGGCGACGGTGGACGTGGAGGGCTTGAAGGGGCGCATGGCCGCCTTCATCCAGAAGCTCCAGGACGACATCTGCGGAGCGCTGGAGGAACTGGACGGCAAGGGCCGCTTCCGCGAGGACGCGTGGAGCCGCCCGGGCGGCGGCGGTGGCCGCAGCCGCGTGCTGGAGGAGGGCGCCGTCCTGGAGAAGGCGGGCGTCAACACCTCCATCGTCCACGGCGAGCTGGAAGAGGCCTTCGCGAAGAAGCTCCAGGGCGAGGGCCGCACCTTCTGGGCCGGCGGACTGTCGCTGGTGCTGCACCCCAGAAGCCCGCACGTGCCCACCGTGCACGCCAACTACCGCTTCATCCAGCAGGGCAGCCGCGCGTGGTTCGGCGGCGGCGCGGACCTGACGCCGTACTACCTGGACGAAGAGGACGCGGCGCACTTCCACCGCGTGCACAAGGCCGCGTGCGACGCGCACGACCCCTCGTACTACCCGCGCTTCAAGGCCGCGTGCGACCAGTACTTCCACCTGCGCCACCGCGGTGAGGCGCGCGGCGTGGGCGGCCTCTTCTTCGAGAACATGGGCGGCGACCTGGAGCGCGAGTTCGCCTTCGTGCAGGCGTGCGGCAACAGCTTCATCCCCGCGTACCTGCCCATCGCGAAGAAGCACAAGGACACGCCGGTGACGGAGGCGCAGCGCTTCTGGCAGGAGGTGCGCCGGGGCCGCTACGTGGAGTTCAACCTCGTCTACGACCGGGGCACCATCTTCGGCCTGGAGACGCAGGGGCGCACGGAGTCCATCCTCATGTCGCTGCCCCCGCGCGTGCGCTGGCGCTACGACCACCACCCGGAGCCCGGCACGCCGGAGGCCCGGCTGGTGGAGGTGCTGCGCAACCCGAGGGAGTGGGCCTGATGGCTCCGGAGCCTGGGCAGCCCGCGCGTCCGCGAAACAAGGGCGTGCGCATGGGCATCGCCATCACCGTGTTCGCGGCGGTGGCCGCCACCGCCCTGTTCATCACCCGGCTGTCGGAGATGCGGGGCCGTGGCGTCGCCCCACCGGAGCAGGTGGCCAGCGAGGCCCGCGTCCAGGTGCTGGCGCTGTGCGACGCGGTGCAGGGCTTCCGCGACGAGCACGGGGACTACGTGACCATCGCGCCCTATCCCGTGCCCGTGCCCCAGCGCGGTGAGGCCGTGCCCTTCCCGAAGGACCACGAGGCCTTCCACCACATCGGCTTCGACCCCGGCCCCGCCGTGCACCTCCAGTACGAGGTGCGCGTGGAGGAGAGCCCCGTGGGTGAGCCGGAGGTGTCCTGCTTCGCCCGCGCGGACACGGACGGCGACGGCCTCAACGCCGTGTACCGCGTCCGTCTGGATGCCAACGGGATGACGACCCCCGTGGAGGTGGAGCACGAGGGCGAGTAGCCCCCCATGCAACTCGGGGTTCTCAATGTGAGAGAATCCCCCGTGATGGGAAACGTCGGCGACATCCGCGGCCCCCGCGTGGGCGGTCCTCCCGGCTCCGGTGGTCCCCGCTCCGGCGGTGGACCCTCGGCGCCCACGGGGCCGTCGCCGGCGTCTCCGTTCCGCGATGACGGGATGGAGACCTCCACCCCCACCACCTCGCCCGGGGACCGCACCCGCATCGGCGCTCCGCCCGTGGGGCTGCCCCCGGAGGCGGACGGCGGCGCGCCCCTGGAACCTGGAGAGCACGGGCTTCCGGGCGGCGAAGGCCTGGAGCCCGGCGGCGAGGGCCTGGAGACGGGCGGGCTTCCGGAGGACGGCGCGGAGGGCGCGGACGCCGAGCCCCGGGACGTGGGCGCACGCTCGACCCGCGTGGGCGTCCCCAACCGGGGCCCGCTCCCCCCGCGCACGGAGCGGGGCGGCGGCACGGGACGGGCACCCCGCGCGGACGCCGGCACGGGCTTCGAGTCCTCCGGCACGGCCACCCCGGCGCCCCGGCGCAAGGCCGGCGACGGCTTCCGCACGCCCGGCTCCGCCCCCACCACCGCCAGCCCCTACCTGGGCGCGGGCGAGGCGCGCGGGCCGGTGCTGGACGTGGAGTCGCTCATCCCCTCCGACCTGCGGAACCTCGAAGGCCAGCTCGCGCTGGGCAAGCGCTTCGCGTCGGACGGGGCGCTGCTGGCCGCGCAGGTGCGGCCCGCGTCGCTGCCCTCGTCGGACCGGGTGGCCCGCCTGTGGACCTTCTTCGCCGCCTACGCGGAGGCCGCCGCCCGTTTTCCCCCCACGCCCGAGGGCCAGGCCGCCTTCGCCCAGGCGCTCAAGGATCAGGGCTTCGCCGGGCTCCAGGACGCGCACACCGGACAGAACGGCGTGGAGGCCGGGATGTGGGTGATGGACGCGCCCTCCCCGGAGGAGGCCCGCGAGCGCGCGGACGCCGTCCGGCTGGAGCCCCCGCCCGACGTGCGCCACTCCGAGCAGGCCGCCCCGCTCACCCCGGGCCTCTACCAGCCCCTGCCGGGCCCCTTCGTGCGCCGGGACGCCCACGGGCAGGGCCTCCAGAACGACGACCCCCACGACCGCGACCGCACGGACCGGCGGCTGGGCGGGCGGATGTTCTGGAACGTGCTCCACGCCTTCCGGGCCGGAGAGGACACGGAGGACTCCTCCCTCACCCAGGCCCAGTGGGACCGCATGGTCTTCGGGGCGGTCCTGGCCATGGTGGGCCTGGCGCTGGCCGCCATCGCGCTCGTCAGCTCCCTCTAGGAGCGACGGGGCGCGTCGAAAACGTTGGGGTTGGCGCGGCCTGTGCTACGGTGCCGCGCACTTGGCCACCGACGACCTCACACTCGTCAAGCGCGTCCGCAGCGGGGACCAGCGCGCCTTCAAGCTCCTCGTCGAGCGTTACCAGCGCAAGGTGTATGCCGTCGCGCTCGGAATGCTGAAGGACAAGGAGGAGGCGATGGACGTCTCCCAGGAGGCGTTCGTCAAGGTCTACAAGTACCTGGACCACTTCAAGGGCGACGCGTCCTTCTACACGTGGCTCTACCGCATCACGTCGAACATCTGCATCGACGTGCTGCGCAAGCGCCGCGGCGGCGGCGAGCCCGTGGAGTTCGACGAGACGCAGGACGTGGACCTCTCCGAGGCCCGCATCGGCGCGCTGGGCAGCCGCCTGGGGACGAACCCCCAGAAGAGCGCCCTGCGCAAGGAGCTGGCGGAGAAGATTCAAGAGGCCCTGGCCACGGTGCCGGAGAAGCACCGCGCCATCCTCCTGCTGCGCGAGATTGAGGGCATGTCCTACGAGGACCTCGCCCGCACGCTGGACATCCCCAAGGGCACGGTGATGAGCCGGCTCTTCCACGCGCGCGCCAAGGTGCAGAAAATCCTGGGGGATTACCTGGAGCTGGACGAAGCCAAGAGCGGGGTGGGCAACGAATGAGGATGCCAGAAAGGCCTCCTCGAATATCCGAGGGTCCCGTCGCGTCCCCACCGACGAATTCCCACCAGCCCGCAGGGTGAAGAGTATGGCCGGAAATCCCGCGTGTGAGCGTTTCGTACCGCTCCTGTCTCCCTACATCGACGGTGAACTCGCTCCTGGGGAGCGCGTCAACGTGGAGCGGCACCTCGCCGCCTGCCGGGATTGCACGGGCCGCGCGGCGGACCTGCGCGCGGAGTCCGGGTTGCTCCGGGTTGGCCTGGACATGGCGGTGGACGACGTCGACTTCAAGGACTTCGCCCAGAAGGTCATGGCCCGGGTGACGCCGGAGAAGCCGCCCCTTATTGAACGGATGCGGCTGGCCCTGTCGGAGATGTTCCTCTACCAGCGCACCGCGATGATTTCGTCGCTGGCCACCGCCGCGGTGGTGCTGCTGGTGGCCCTGCCGCTGGTGCTGCGCGACAACGCGCCGGAGGGCTACGCCGCCGAGCGCATGACGGTGAAGTCCATCCAGTCCTACCAGGGCGCCCGCGTGGCCCCGGTGGTGATGGAGACGGAGGGCGGCGGCTCCATCATCTGGATGGTGGACGAGCAGGAGCAGGCCCCCGAGCCCGCGAAGGACGCCGCCGGGCAGAAGAAGCCGGGCGTGACGAACCCCGACGAATCGAGCACGGAGCCGCAGGACGAGGAAGGGCAGCCGTCGCCGGCTCCGTCCGTCCCGCCCCGGCCCACCGGAGGAGCGCTATGACGAAGCCGACGTGGGCGGTGCTGGCACTGCTGTTCGCCGTGGGCCTGGTGCTGGGGCCGGCGGTGGCCTCCGCCCAGGAGCAGAAGGTGAAGGTGCAGGTGGAGGTGGTGCTGGCCTCCAACAAGGGCACGGTGGTGGACCCGCCGGAACTCAACAAGATGAAGGAGGCGTTCCAGAAGCAGAACTTCAGCTTCACGTCCTTCAAGCGCATGTCCCTGGACACGGTGGAGGTGGGCGCCCAGAAGCCCACGGAAGTGAAGCTCCCCAACGGGACGAACGCGTCGCTCCAGCTCCTGGGCATGAAGGACGGCAGCGCCACGCTGCGCGTCATCATCCCGAACCAGTCCTCCGTGGAGGTGGAGCTGGGACGCCAGGGCGCCGTGTACCAGAAGGCCGGCAAGCACGTGGGCGGCGAGCTCATCCTCGCGCTGGTGCCGCCGTCCAAGTAGCCGCTGTCGTGTCGTGACGGATGCGCGCCGCCCTCGAGGGCAGGCGCCGTCCGGTGAAGGTCCCCCCTGACGCCTGGATGGCCCCCTCCTTCCCGGGCGGCCCCGCGTCAGGGTCCCTCCGCTCCTGAATCCTGCCCGGTCCTCGCACATCCACCCCTGTGTGGACGGTGCCGCGCTGTCCCAGCGTCGGACCGCTTCGTCCCACGCCTGACGCGCGCGGGGGTGGGCGTGGCACCGGAGGGCAGGAAAGAGGGCGGAACTGCCTGGGCCCGGGCTGAAAAAAAGTCAGTCGTTTCCATTTCCCAGAAAGGACTCCGGCCTTTCTTCCCTCGAAAAACGCTGGGTTGGGCGACGGCACGGCAGTTGCTC
>NZ_RAWL01000252.1:0-12732 GCF_003668885.1 Corallococcus sp. AB049A
GCCCAGGGCCCGGCCCACCGCCTCCAGCTCCCGGCCCGCGCCCCCGTCCTCCGTCACCACCGCGACGGCCGCGCCCGGCGCCACCGTGCTGAACAGGCGCACCACGTCCTCCGGGTGGGCCACGACGATGAGCGCCGGGGCCTTCTCAATCTCAGCCATGGAATGCACTCCACTTTGAAAGGGATTGCGACCGGTGTTTCAGCCGTGTGCCGCGCTCCAGCCGGACACGTCCTGCGCCTCTTGCTTCGGGAAGCGCAGCAGCGGCAGCAGCTGCTCGCGGATGAGCGGCTCCCAGCCCAGCCGCTCCGACAGCGCCCAGCCCGTCGCCAGCAGCAGGCGGCCCTCGTGCGCGTCGCGAGGCAGCCGCCGCACCACCTCCGCCGCCACACGCTCCGCGGTGCGCAGCTCCGCTTCGCGCAGCACGCTCGCGGGCAGCGCCTTCCAGCCCTCCACCGAGTGCGCCAGGCCCTCGGCCCGCGCGTCCGCCACCGGGTCCGACACCACGAGGTTCGGATGCGCGGCCTCCGACAGCCCCTGCCGCTCGCACACCGCCTTCAGGGCCCGCCGGGCGCCGCTGACGCCGGAGATGACGCAGATGGCGCCGCAGCCCAGGGCCTCCAGCTGCGCCAGGCCATAGGACTCATACAGCGACTGCCCCAGGGACACGTCCGTGGCGCGGTGCAGGTCGTCCCGCGTGAAGTCCAGGCCCGCGGGCCACGTGGGCTGGTTCACCAGCGCGATGTGCAGGCCCGTGTCCTTCGCGTTGAACGCGTCCACGCGCGTCTTCAAGGCGCGCAGGTTGCCGGACGGCTCCGCCTCGTTCCACTCCGTCACCATCACCAGCAGCGCGGGCTTGCGCTCCGGGGGCAGCAGCGTGGCCAGGTGCTCGCAGACGTCCACGTCGCGCCAGAGCCCCTTGCAGACCTCGTCCCGCGCGATGTGCGTGAGCAGCAGGCGGAAGTCCTTCCCCCACGCCTTGCGCGCATGGGCCAGCACCTTCGCCCGCGCGGCCTCCTTCGCATCCCAGCCCGTCTCGATGGGCCGGTGCCCGTGGGGCACCACCGTCACCGGCTGGAGCGCGTAGCGCGCGTCCAGGAAGCGCAGCTCGTCCGCCACGGACGCGCTCACCGCGCCCACGCGGTCGCACAGGTGGCCGTTGCGCAGGATCTGAAAGTTGGGCCAGGCGCTCACGGGGTAGACCTCATCCAGCGTCCGGCCCTGCTCCAGCCCCAGGCGCTGGATGTTGTAGAAGCGCGCGTCGGACGCGCCCTGCCCTGCCTCGCCGTACTCCACGAGCACCCGGGGCGTGCGCACCTCGCCCGCGTAGTACACGGTGCGGCACCAGCCACGACCGTCGAGCAGCGCCTTGTACGCGAGCGGCAGCGACAGGTGCTCCTGCGCCAGGATGACCGTCCCCGCCCCCTCGTCCTTCGGGCGCAGCCGCTCCAGCGCGTCGAAGACGGGCTCCGCGAGCACGATGGCCAGCATCGCGTCGTGGTCCAGCGCGGGCGCGTCCAGCAGGCCGTGCCGCACGGCCTTGCGGAACAGGCGGTTGACCCACGGCGCCGCGCCCAGCCGCGTGCCGAAGCGCTGGCGCCACACCTTCGACAGCCCCCGCCACGCCGCCGGACGCGGGCCCCGGCAGTCGAACGGGAGGTCCACGCCCAACAGCGTGTGCAGCCGCGCGAGGAAGCTCGGCAGCGTGCCCAGGCGCACCCGGTAGCCCCGGAGCACGTCCGTGAGGTCCACGAGCAGCACCTCCACCGGACCGCCCGGCGCGTCGCGCCGCCCGTAGACGAACGACACGTCGTGCTCCTGCTCCACCGGCTGGAAGACGCGCGTCCACCGCTCCGGGTTGTCCCGGCGCAGGCCGCTGTAGAACACCTCTCCGTTCGCCTCCAGGTCGCGCGCCAGCGACTCCTCCGGCGCGTAGCTCCCCAGGCCGCAGGGCCGCACCGTGGGGCTCACCAGCAGCGTGCGCGGGAACGCCTGCCGGTATTCGGGCGCGGACAGCAGGTGCTCCAGCACCACGCCCATGCCGCCCAGCGTGCGCGTGGCCTCGTAGGACAGGTGCACCAGCATGCCGCCTTCAGCCCAGGGTTCCCGCGCGCTCATGACGCCACCGTCCAGACGCGCTCGCAGAGGCCCCGGCCCGCGCCCAGCCGCCGCGCGTGCGCCTCCACCGCGGGCAGCGTCTGGGGCTCCAGCTGGCTCTGGTAGAAGGACAGGCCGCGCAGCTTCGCGGACCACAGCGACGTCATGTCCAGACACCGGGGCGACAGCCCGAGCGCCCACGCGTAGTCGACGATCTCGTCCTCCGGGTGGTGCGCGGAGTACGGCAGGTCCTCGTAGTAGACGACGTTGTGCCCGTCGCGCAGGGCCCGCACCGCGTCGCGCACCAGCAGGTGGTCCACGTGGCTGGAGATGCCCAGCGGCACGTAGCAGATGGCGTCCGGGGACACGCTCGCCAGCACCTCGCCCAGGGCCAGCCGCACGCGCGAGGCCAGGGCCGCGTGGGCCTCCTCGGTCTCGGGTAGCCCCCCGGGCGGCGAGCGCAGGCTGGTGTCGCGGAAGCCCAGGTGCACCAGGTCCGCGCCGTGCGCCCGCGCGAACCTCCGGTCCTCGCCCATCCTGCGCGACGTCACCGCCATGGCCCGCGACGGGTCCACCGGCAGCACGAACTCCCAGCAGCTCTGGGAGAAGACGGTGACGAGCGTGGGCACGATGCCCCGGGGCACGCCCAGCAGGCTCGCGTACGCCCCCAGCGCCACGTCGTCCGGATGCGGGGAGAAGAAGACGTGCTCCGGACCGTCGTCCCCCACGTCGCGCGCGCGCTCAGCCACGGGCGCCTCCCGCGAGCGGCGGCGCGGGCCACGCGTCCAGCGGCAGGTCGTGCAGGTCGCCCTCGGGCGTCACGAAGCCCAGGATGACCACGCGCTCGCCGTCGTTGTGCACCGTGTGCCGGAACGCCCGCACCGGCGCGTCCAGCTCCCGCGTCAGCCCTTCGGAGAACCGGCCGGAGGTGATGAGCCAGTGCCCGGCGTCGTTGGGCATCAGGCGCGGCGTGTTCCCGTCCAGCCACACCAGCCCCGGCCGGGACTCCCCCAGGTTGAAGGTGAAGAAGCTCTTGTCCGAGTGCGGCTCCGACGCGTGCGCCACCACCTCCCGCCTGCGCCGCGCCGTGCTGGGCGCGTGGTACTTCACGAACCGCACCGCCCCTTCCGTGCGGCGGCGGAACAGCCGCGTGAGCCCGCCGGGGCGCAGGCCGTAGCCCAGCTCCATCGCCTCCAAGAGCGCGATGCCCACGGCGTGGCAGGCGTCGTACGCGTCCTCCGAGGCCTCCAACAGCTCCCGCACCGGCTCCGGCACCACGCGGCGGCGGAAGCCCGTCCACGTCGCCGGCTTCGCCATGAAGGCCTCGATGGGTTGGCGCACCACCGGTGACTCCGGGAACCAGGTGGCGTTGTAGCCCGTCTCGAACACCGAGGCGGCGGGCAGCAGCGAGCGCAGGTACGGATGCGCCAGGAGCGCGTGCTGGAAGGTCGCCTCGTAGCGCTCGAACAGCCCCGCCAGGGCGTGGCGCTCCAGGAAGGCCGTGGGACGCTCCAGGTAGACGAAGCCGCGCTCGGACAGGTGGGTGATGAGCCGCTGCGCGAAGGACTCCCGCTGACGCGGCGAGCCGGACACGAAGTCCTCCAACCTCAGGGGCCGGATGTCCGCGAAGCGCTGGGGCGGTCTGCGCACGAGTCCATCACGCGCGGAGGCGAAGGGTCTGGGAGGCAGGGACGGGGCCGGTGTCCGTGTCGCGGTGGCGGGCATGGGATGTCGGGTCGTCATGGGTTGGGACTCAGGCTGGAACGTGAAGCAGGTTACGGGTGGCGTCTGACATGCGTGGATCCCCTCGGACCCGGCCCCGGGGGCAATGCCTCTCAAACCCATCCACCTCCCAGGTCACCCCGCACGCACGCACGGTGGGTCCGGAAGGCACCGCCCGGAGCGCTGCTTCCGCCGATCTGTACGCGTGGCAACAACGCTTGCGACAGAAGGGCCGGTGCCTTGACGGAGGCCCCCGCGCAGGCGCTCCAATCCCTGTCATGCCCTCGAATGCCAGACGTCTGATTATTGCGCTCCTCATGGCTGGCGCCTGCGCATGTGCGGGCGCGCCCGTCCCGGCCTCGCGGGATGCCGACGCTTTGGAGGACCCCTGGGGAGAGGACTCCCGGCCTGCGCCGGCCGCGGCGCGGGTGGAGCGCGCGGTGCTGACGGGGCTGCGCCTGGCCGTGATGCCGGACCAGGCCCACGTCTACGTGGATGGCCGTGCGATGGGGATCGCGCGGCAGCTGGGGGCGCTGCTGCCGCTGGCGCCCGGGGTGCATCAGGTGAGCGTCCAGCTGGAGGGCCACGACACGTGGCGGGCCGAGGTGCGGGTGGGCGACCGGCCGGAGCCCATCGAGGTGACGTTGACCGCTTCGCCGTGACGCGAAGCGCACCGCCAGACCCAAAGGGGGAGGACCGGCGTGACGCAGCCAGAGAGGAAGGGCCAGCTGTTCCGGTTGCCGTTCGCGGATGCGCCGGAGTCGCGCGCGCGGCTGTGGAAGAGCATGACGGAGCACGGCCTGTTCGTCCCCGAGGACCTGCCACGGCCCATCGGGACGGAGTTCGCGCTCCAGGTGGCCTTCCAGGGAGATGGGCCCGTTGTCTCCGGCCGTGCGCGGGTGATGGCGCACGGCGTGTCTGGCTGGGCGCGCGGCTACTTCGTGAAGTTCGTCGCGCTGGACGCGGACAGCCTTCCCCTGCCCCTGAGCCCTCGCGAACCTCCCGCGCCCGAGCCGGTGGAAGTGGCCGTCGCGAGCGCGCCCGGTGGGAGCGAGGACGCGTGGCGCGAGGAGCCGACGCCGGTGGGCATCCAGCCGCGCTCCATGGTGGAGGAGGCCTCCGCGCCGGGTGACGCTTCGCACCTGGAGGCGTGGCAGGGCGGGCTGCGGCCGTTCGACGCGTTCGGGCCGTATCAGCTGCTCCAGCGGCTGGGCGCGGGTGGCATGGCGGAGGTGCTGCTCGCGCGGCACACGATGGCGGAGGGCGTGGACAAGCTGGTGGCGCTCAAGCTGGTGTTCCAGGAGTACGCGCGGCACCCGCGCCTGTCGGAGCTGTTCCTCACCGAGGCGCGGCTGAGCGCCACGCTGCAGCACCCCAACGTCATCCAGGTGTTCGACGTGGGCAGCGCGGTGGGGCGCCCCTTCATGGCCATGGAGTACGTGCACGGCCGCAACGCCTCGGACCTGGTGCAGGCGCTGCGGCGGAGCGGCCGGCCGCCGCCGGTGGCGCTCGCGGTGACCATCGCCATCGAGCTGGGCAAGGCGCTGGAGTACCTACACGAACAGCGCGACCTGGATGGGCGTCCGCTGCACCTGGTGCACCGCGACGTGAGCCCGGGCAACGTGATCATCGGGCTGCACGGCGAGGTGAAGCTGGTGGACATGGGGGTCGCGTCCGCGAGCATCGCCAGCGGGAATGATGGGCTGGTCGTGGGCAAGCGCGCGTACATGGCGCCGGAGCAGGCCGCCGGAGGGCACCCGGAGCCCGCGTGGGACATCCACGGCCTGGGGCGGGTGCTCTATGAGTTGCTGACGCTGCGCCGGGCCTCGGAGGCCACCGGGCCCTTGAAGCCGTCCCACTTCCATCCCCAGGTGACGCCGGAGCTGGAGCGGCTGGTGCGGTGGGCCACCGCGCCGGAGCCATCCGCCCGGGCGCCCAGCGCGAAGGTGCTGCGGCAGGCGCTGGAGCGCGTGCGGAGCACCCTGCCCCCGTTCGACCTGGTGCAGACGATGCACGCGCTGTTCGGCGAAGCGCTGGAGCGGACCCGGCACGAGACGGAAGCGCTGATGGGGATGGCGCGGGGCAAGGACCGGCCCCATGCGTTCCCGCGCTATCGCCGGTGGCGCACCGCCGTGGCGCAGCGCATTCCGGTGCGTGCGCAGCTCCTGGCCTCGCGGCACGGACGGACGCTGCGGTGGAGCGCGCTGGCGATCACCTTCCTCTGGGTTACGGGTGCGTCGTGGATGTGTCCGCTGCACGCGAGGGAGGCGGCGTTGGCCGGGCATCTGTCGCGCGCGGACCGGTTGATCTCGATGGCGAAGCTGTCGGGCGCGGGCGAGGACACGGCGCTGGCGCAATTGCAGGCCGCGCGGGTGCTGAGGCCCGAGGATCCGCGCGTGCGCTCGCGGCTGGCGGCGTTGGCCGATGCGTTCGAGCGGCTGGCGGAGGAGGCGACGCAGCGAGGGGACATGACGGAAGCGATGGCGCACCTGCGCGCCGCGCTGGAGGCGGCACCGGAGCGACGCGCGGTCCGCGTCCGGCTGAGGTTCCTGGAGGAGGAGCTGCGCCAGGCGTCTTCGGGCTGGAGGGTGCGATGAGGACGACGGGCGTGGGGGGCTCAACGTCGGCGCGAGCGCTCCGCACGTGGGCCACCACCGCACGCTCGCGGCCGGCAATTCGCTGGATGTCGCGCGGGGCCTGGAGGCCACCGGGTGGAGGGCGCGGAGTTCATGTTCCCGCCACCCGAGCCCGGAATGTTCGTCTGGCGCGTGTCCGCGCTGGATGCGGACGGAAGGCCCGGTGAGTCAGGCTTCGCTCGCCGCGTCTTCGTGGTTCGCCAGCTCCGACGCGCCGACCGAGACGATTGACGCGTCATCCCCCTGCGCTGACATGTCACGGGCGACGAAGACGGCGTGCCGTCACACGTCCGCCCGGGCGCGTGAGCGCGGCATGTCGATTGCTATATTGCTCCGCACTTGAGTCAGGAAAGTGCATGCGCTTCATGAGCGGAGTCGTCGTCGCGGTCGGGCTTCTCGGGTGCGGTGGTTCAACGGCCGGGCAGGAGCCGTTCGAGCCCGTGGGTCACACGGGCCAGGAGATCGTGGGAGGCACCGAGGCCCGGCCGAATTCCATGCCCTGGATCGTCAGCCTGCAAAGTGGCGGCAGCCATTACTGCGGGGGCAGCCTGGTGCGCGTGGGCCCCAAGGAGGAGACGGACATCGTCATCACCGCGGCCCACTGCGTCTATGACGGTTACCTCGGCGCCACGGTGACTGCTGGAGCGCATGACCTGAATCGTCCCACGTCCGGGCAACAGACCGTCCGGGTGGCGAGGGCCGTCTACCATCCCCAGTACAATCCGGACACGACGATGAATGACATCGCCGTCGTCCAGCTCGAAGTGCCCATCAAGTTCGGCTCCGGCACCGGGCTCGTCGCGTTTGGCAGCGGAAAGTGCGGCCAGATGGGCCTCATTCGCGGCCCGGTCTGCCTCCCCGACTCCGGGGAGCGCGTCGCTGAAAACACGATGGCGACGGTCGCGGGCTGGGGCCTGACCCGGGAGGGTGGCTACGACACGTCCAGCATCCTGATGCAGGTCGGAGTCCCCATCCTCAAGCATCAGGACGTCGCCGACAGCTACAGGGCCGAAGGCATCACCATCGACGAAGACGCCATGTTCGGCGCGGGGTACGCGCAGGGGGGCAAGGACGCGTGCCAGGGCGACAGCGGCGGGCCGCTCGTCGTCAAGGGCGCTCAGGGCTACGTGCTCCAGGGCATCGTGAGCTTCGGCGTGGGCTGCGCGCGGCCAGGACTGCCCGGCATCTACACGCGGGGCTCCCACTACATCCCGTGGATTGAGACGCAGATCCAGAGTCTCAGCCGCGTCTATTAGGGCGCGGAGCATCCGCTCAGGGGAGGTACAGCTCCGCCGTCGGTGCCGATCCTCCCACGACGAGGACCGTGCCGTTGAGCAGCAGCGTCGCCGTGTGGCCATAGCGAGGCTGGGCCAGGGAGCCGGTAGGGCTCCAGGTGCCCGAGACCGCGTCGTACAGCTGTGCCGTCGCGAGTGCGAAGACTGTCGGGTCGAGTATCTCGCTCAGGCCCCCGGCGACGAGCACCTTGCCGGTGAGCAGCAGCGTCGCCGTATAGGAGACGCGATTCCCCATGGGGGCAGTCAAAGTCCAGGTGTCCGAGGCCGGGTCGTACAGCTCCGCGGTCGGCAAGGTCAGATCGACTTCGACATCGTATCCTCCAGCGGCGAGTACCTTGCCGCCGGGCAGGAGCGTCACCGGGGGGCCGCCGGGAAATGCGAGCGGCGAGCTGGCGGGGATCCAGGTGTCCGAGACCGGGTCATACCGTTGCGACGCGTTTCTCCGCGCGAAGAAGACCTGGCCGTTGAGCAGCAGCGTGTGTGAGTCAAAGACAGCGTAGAGAGGAGTACCGGCGGGGCTCCAGGTGTCCGAAGCCGGGTCGTACAGCTGTGCCGTCAGTCCTCCCGCGGCGAGCACCCTGCCGTCGAGCAGCAGCGTCGCCGAGTTGGCGCCAGGCGCGAGCGGCGTGCCGGCGAGGCTCCAGGTGCCCGAGGCCGGGTCGTACAGTTCGGCCGTCGCGACCAGACCGTTGTTGGCGTCACGTCCCCCCACGACGAGCACCTTGCCGTTGGGAAGGAGCGTCGCCGTGTGGCCCCAGCGAGGTTGGGCCAGGGAGCCGGTAGGGCTCCAGGTGCCCGAGACCGGGTCATACACCTCTGCCGTCGCGACGATCTCATCCATGCTGGAGCCCCCCGCGATGAGGACTGTTCCGTTGGGCAGCAGCGTCGCCGTGTGGGCAAAGCGAGACTGGGCCGGGGAGCCGGTAGGGACCCAGATGCCCGAGGCGGTGCAGGTGGGCAGCCCCGTCACTTCGAAAATCCGGGTGTCCGTCAGGTTGAAGGCGTTGGTGACGGTGGCGGTGATGGTTGGAGGCGTGCCGGGACTGACACAGGCAGGGGCCGTCCAGGTGATGCGGCTGCGGGAGGCATCGCTTGCCGGGGTGCCCAGCACGCCGGTCGTCGCCTGCCAGGAGAACGTGAGCGCGGAGCCCTGCGGGTCGCTGGCCACCACCTCGTAGGTGAGCACCTGGCCTGGCGTCGCCGTGTCCGAGGAGCGATAGGAGCGGATGATGACGGGCGGGAAGTGATGGTCGGGGGGCGTGTCGCGGACGCACAGGGCGACGGTGCCCGTCGTCAGTCCACCGCGCCCATCTGAAACAGCGACCGTCAGGCGGCAGTTGTTGCAGGAGCCGGCGGGCAGGAGCGTCGGGGTGAACCGGGTGGAGGGGGAAGAGGCATTGCTCCAGACGCCAGCGCAGGTGGCGCTCCAGGAATAGGAGAGGCTGTCGCCATCCGGGTCGGAAGCACAGACGGAGACAGCGGTCGGCTGCCCCACCCCCAGTTGCGTGGGATTCGCAATGACAGAGGCCACCCGGGGTGAGCTGTTGAAGGAGATGGACAGTCGCGCCTCCCCTTCGTTTCCGTCCTGGCTGACATTGACGTCCAGGACGATGCTGGAGGACAGGCCCCGGGAGTCCGTCACGGTGAAGGTCAGGGTTTGAATGCCGGTGGACTGCGGCGCGGTCCACGAGGTGGAGGCAGCCGAGGGCGAGGAGAAGGCGCCCGCGGTGGCACTCCAGGCATACGAGAGCGTGTCACCCGGGTTGGGATCATGCGCGGTGGCCACCAGGGTGAGGGAGCCACCAGCGGGCACGGTGGTGGAGGAGGCCACCAGGGAGTCGATGAGCGGGGCCTCGTTGTCGAAGGGCGGTGGCGGGTGGGTCTCCTGGAGGGTGATGGCGACCAGGGTCGTCTGGTCCGCGGAGATGGTGATGCCGGTGGCGGAGCCTTCGAAGCGCAGCGCGCCCGAGGCATCGAAGGCCCGAGCCAGGAAGGAGCGATTCGGGCCGGCGGGGATGTTGCCGATGACGCCGCCCCACACCCCGTTGGTGGGCGCGAGAACGATGGTGACCGAAGGGATGCCCGGGCCGCTGGAGGTGACGGTGACGCGGGAGACGTTGGAGGCGACGGCCTGACGTGCGGAGACAGCGAACCGGGCCGAGCCCGCGTCGGAGGAAGAGTCAGCGCAGCCCGCCAGCAATGCCAAGGCGAGCGCCAGTCCAAGGGAACGGGATATTTCAATCATGATTTATTGCGGAAATGATCAATGAAGACAGACGGCTCTGACCATCGCCCCGCCAGTCAGTGAATGCGTCGGGTGCCTGAAGCGCGTCGGGACCCGTCGCCCAAGTTTTGAAACCCTTGGCGTTGCGCGCCTGCCATCATCGCGACGTGGCGCCGGAGCCACCGCGAGGTCACGGGACGTGGGACGTCTGGGACCTACATTATGATGGGGGCCCTTCCCCTTGGGTGAACGCATGTTCGTGGCTCTTGGAGTCCTCGCTGGCGCCGCCGCACTCGTGCCCGCCGCGCGCTGGTGGTTGATGCACCGGGAGGGCTTGCCCCGCGCGAGCGAGCCCTTCGACGGACACGTCTACCGGGTGGGCAAGGCCGTCATCGCGGAGCGGCGCTGTGAGCAGCAGCCCCGCGCCACGGTCATCGTCATGCACGGCTTCGTGGCCGACATGCGCTACTTCACGCACCACTACCGCGAGCCCGACCTCCAGCTCATCCTGCTGACGAGCTGCGACTACCACCTGCCCATCACGGATCCGCGCGAGCAGTCCGCCCCCTGGGCGAAGGTGCCGGCCGACCCGGAGGGCACCATCGCCCATGACGCCGCGGTGCTGGTGCAGGCGCTGGAGCACCTGCCCCGGACGGATGTGATTCGCGTCCATGGACACTCACGGGGAGGCGCTGTCGTGCTGGAGGCCGCGAAGCTGCGGCCGGACCTGTTCGAGCGCGTGGAGGTGGTGCTGGAAGCGCCCGTGCTCCCGCAGGGCCGCGCCTACCGGAGCCTCACGCCGTCTCAGCTCTGGCTGCTGCCGTTCCTGATTCCCCTGTGGCGGCTCGCGCCCATCGCCCGGCACAACCGGGGGGCCTGGGGGCCGCTGGAGAATGCCCGCAAGCGCGAGCTCATCATGGCCTTCCCGTTCAACCCGAAGCGGGTGGCGACGATGATGGCGAACCTGCGGGACATCGATGCCTGGAGCCAGACGCGCGATGCGTCCCTGTTCGGCAACGTGCGGCGTGGCACGGTGCTCGTGCCCGGGAAGGACCGGGTGCTGGAGTCGGCCTCCATGCGGGAGAGCGCCGGGCGCGCGAAGCCGGGGCTCAACGTGGTGGAGCTGGATGGGTGCAGCCACTTCGTCCTGTGGGACCGTCCGGATGCGATGCCCGTGCTGGTTCGCACGCCGGAGCGGTCCACCGGCAACGACTGACGCTCAAGCGCTCTTGCGACGCCGCATCATCGCTTCGTACGAGCGGCCCACGCCCTGGGAGAGGATGAGCAGTTCGCCGACATCGGGCGGGGTGAACTGCTCCGCGCCGTTGTCCACGTAGAGCAGGTGCACCACCTTGCCGCGCACGAGCAGCGGCAGGATGACCGCCGTCGCCGGGAAGCCGCCGCCGAGCAGCTGGTAGAACATGCCCATCGCGGCGTCGCGCTTCACCGGGCCGACGTAGTGGGAGCGCAGGTCGCGCACGAGGCGGAAGGTGCTCTGGTCGCGCAGCGGCACGCCGATGCGGCGGACGCCTTCGTTGCTCACGCCCTGCCCCATGCCGTGCCAGCCGGTGACGAGGTTGCCCTGCACGGACAGCAGCAGGCAGCGGCGCCACTTGCCCATCGCGAAGCGGAGCACCGTGCGGGCCACGTCCTCGCGGTCCGAGCTGCGCGCCAGCTCCGCCTGGGCCTCCGGGAACGTGAGCGGCGTCGGGGGAGGCGCTGGGGGAGGAGCCACCGGCTTCGCGGCCGCGCCCGGAGGCATCGCGCCCGTCGCTCCGGCCTGGGCCGCGACGTGCGCGGGCACACCTGCTCCCGCCTGGGCCGCCCCCTGCGCGGGCACGCCAGCGACTCCCGGCCCACCCCGCGCCTGCACGGGGACACCCTGCGCTCCCGGCTGAGCCGTGAGGTGCGCGGGCACGCCCTGCGCTCCGGGCTGCCCCGCGACGTGCGCGGGCACGCCTTGCGCTCCTGTTCCACGGGCCGCCTGCGCGGGCACTCCTTGCGCCGGGACCGCCGGCGGGATGTGCGCGGGGATGTCCAGGCGTGGGGCCGCGGGCGCCGCGGGACGCGCTTGCGCCGGCACCGCGGGCCTTCCCTGGGGCGGCGTCACCATGGGCGCGTCCAGCACCTCCTCGCCGGTGATGACCTCCCCCTCCAGCACGTCCGCTTCCGCCTCCGAACCGCCGCGCAGCGCCTGCGCGTAGACGGACTGGAACTCCTCCTCGCTCATCAGGTCCGGCGGCCGCTCCGCCGCCTTCGCCAGCTCCGCGGCCGCGCCCTTCGCGGGCCTGGGCCGGACCGCGTTCATGTCGATGGCGCGCAGCTGCCGGAACGCCTTCGCGTGCCGCCTCAGCAGCTGGTTCATCCGGAACTCGGGGATGACCACCGGCACCACGCGCTTGCCCGTCTTGAACGCGATGGCGTCCAACGTCGGGAAGTCATGCGGGTTCACCACCGCGACGCTCAAGCGCGTCGCGTCCGCCCGCATCGGCAGGAACTCCTTGTCGTCCGCCTCGTTGGGGTTCACCAGCGCCACGGCCTTCGGGTCGGGCACCATCTCCCCGGACGCATAGGCGCAGTTGTGCAGCCGCCCCAGCGCCTTCGCCAGGTCCTGCTCCGACAACAGCCCCAGCTCCACCAGGTTCGTCCCCAGCCGGCCGCCGTGGACCACCTGCGACTCCAGCGCCTCCTCCACCCCGGCCGCCGTCACCAGGCCGTCCTTCACCAGCAGTTCACCCAGGCGCATGGGGCCGCTTGTAGC
>NZ_RAWL01000253.1:0-12727 GCF_003668885.1 Corallococcus sp. AB049A
GCCCTGCGGCCTCTGCCCGTGCCAGTCCCAGTACGGAGGCATCCCGTTGCGGTAGGCGGGGCCGCCCCAGTCTCCCCGGTGGCAGGCGGAGCGGTGGTGGCGGGCGAGGCTCGCGAAGCCGGAGGCATAGCCTCCGAGGGCACCCGCGGCGAGGAGGACGACGAGCAGACGGTGGCGCATGGGCAGATCTCCAGAGAGAAGAGGGCAGGGGGTTCAGACGAAGGACGCGGGGCCGTCATCGTTGTGGGGACGGCCACCCCAGCGGCCGTACCCGCCGCAGTGACGCCCGTGCCAGCCGCGGCCCCCGCCGCGCCAGCCTTGGCCCCAGCCGTGCTCGATGATGTCCGCGAGCTCGCGGCGCTGGTTGGGCTCCAGCGCCTCGTGCACCTGGGACAGGGCGTCCTGCACCGCGTTGCGCAGCGTCTCCAGGGCCACGTCGTGGCGGGTGAACAGCTCGCGGAGCATGGCGCCGTCGAAGTGCTCTCCGCGCAGCGAGCCCGCGAGCGACGTGCGGCTGGGGCCCCACTGGTCCTTCACCTTGGCGAAGGCCTCGCGCACGTTCTCCACGGCCTTCACGATGACCTTCTCCTGGCCGGGGGACGTCTCCAGCCGCTCGAAGAGCCAGCGCAGCCGGGGACGCATGCCGAAGCGGCCTCCCCGGTGGTGGCCGTAGTGGCCGTGGCGCCCCCGGCGCAGGGTGGCGAAGAGACCGGCGAGGCAGGCGGTACCGAAAATGAATCCGAACATGGGCTTGGCTCCAGGAAGCAGGCGGGCACCCGCTTGGGTGGACCCGCGTCGTTTCTGACGGAGCTCAAGGTAGAAGGCGGGTGTGAAGCCTGGTTCCGGGGGCGGTGAAGAAGTGTGAAGGCCTCCGGAATGCCCCGCGGGGCATGGGATGTTCCAATGCCGGGCCTCGACTCCAGCCGCTGTGTCGGGTGGAGGACGACTGTCGGTGGGATTCCACCCTCAGGAGTGGAGTTCCCGCTGGAAGTGGGTAGAGTGCCCGGCGTGCCGGGGCGGTGTTCGTTCCGGCACCGGTGGAAGGCGCGAGCCTGTCACCTGTACAGAGCAGAGAAAGAGAAGAGACTCACAATGGCAACTGGTACCGTGAAGTGGTTCAACGACGCGAAGGGTTTCGGCTTCATCGCGCAGGACAATGGCGAAGACGTTTTCTGCCACCACACTGCGATCAACATGGATGGCTTCCGCACCCTGGCTGAAGGCCAGAAGGTGGAGTTCGAAGTCACCAAGGGCCCCAAGGGCCTGCAGGCGCAGAACGTTCGCGCGGCCTGAGCCAGCTGAACCTTCGACTCACCCCTTGAGGTGAGTCTTCGAAGCCCAGTCTCCCCAACGGAGGCTGGGCTTTCGTCTTTCCGGACGCAGGGCGGGCGAGCGGCCATCCCGACGCGGTCCGCCACGGCCCGGGGTCTTCCCTACCTTCTCCCAGGAGGAGCGCGGCGCCGGACGCCGCCCCCCAAGGAGAGGCGAACATGGGCGACACCAGCGTGAAGAAGGTCGAGAGCCGCCATTCCCCCAAGGGGGAGATGGGCCAGAAGTACCTCGCATCCGGCGTCCGCGTGGCCATGCGCCTCTGGGAGGACGAGCCGCCCGCCGAGGCCAAGCCCGCCAGCACGCGCGACTACGAGACCGTGGGCTTCGTGCTCAAGGGCCGCGCGGAGCTGCACCTGGAGGGGCAGATCATCCTGCTGAACCCGGGTGACTCCTGGCTCGTGCCGCGCGGGGCCAGCCACACGTACAAGGTCCTGGAGACCTTCTCCGCCGTGGAGGCGACCAGCCCCGTGTCCTCCGCGCACGGCCGCGACGAGCACGAGGCCCCGAAAGGCGCCAAGGCCTGACGCGCCACTCGCGCCAGGTGGCCCGTGTGCAAGCCACCTGGCGCTGAGCCTGTCAGCCCCTCGGGCACGCCGCGTCCGGGGCGCATGCGAATCCTGTCTGTCGAAGAGAAGCCCCTTCATGAATGGTGGTACCTGAACGCGGCGCCGCGCGGTGGAAGCCGCCCGGAGCGGCTGCCCTTGCTCTGCGGTTGGGTGGATGCCCTTCCGGAGGACTTGGACGCGGTCATCGCGCTCTCGGACCTCCAGGGCATGGCGCCACATGCCCTGCAGGACGGCGCGGCGGCGCTCTTGGGAGAGGTCCTGGCCGACGAGCTGGCGATGATGGGCGAGGCGGGCGACCTGCCTCCCGCGAGCCGCACCGGCATCATCCTGGCCGGAGACCTCTTCTCCAACGCCACCGCGGATGAGCGCGGCGCCTCCGGTGACGTGCGCAGCGTCTGGACCGCCTTCACCCGGAACTTCCGCTGGGTCGTCGGCGTGGCCGGGAATCACGACACCTTCGGGCGGGGCCTGGAGCTGGAGCGCTTCTTCCGCCAACCCGGGCGCGAGCTGCTGGACGGCGGCGTCGTCGCGCCGGACGGACTGTCGGTGGGCGGGGTGAGCTACATCATCGGGCGCCCGGACAAGCTCAACCGGCGCGAGCAGTCCGCCCAGCTGGAGCGGATTGAGACGGTGCTGCTCCAGGAACCCGAGGTGCTGGTCCTCCACGAGGGCCCGGATGCTCCGGGGCTGCGCGGCAACCCCATCATCCGCGAGGCGGTGGAACCCTGGAGCCGGCTGCTCGTCGTCTGCGGCCACTGTCATTGGGACGTGCCCTTCGTCACGCTCCCCAGCGGCACCCAGGTCCTCAACGTGGATGCGCGAGCGGTGATCCTCAGGCGCGCCGGGGCGAAGTGAGCAGCCGCGCGTTCCGTGCTGACGCAGGCGCTTGTTGAGGTGACGCGGCGCCAGGGCCAGTGCTGGGCCCGCCAGGGGCGAGCGCACCGTGGCATCCGGCTTGCGTAGGGATTGGGGCATCCCCTCGCATCGGAAGAGAGCCCCCATGACCGCCAAGACGCCGTTCACCCAGGGCATCCTCATCTGCCCGACCACGCACATTGACTGGGATTGGGTCTACACGTTCGACCAGTACTACGCCTCCAACAACCAGGCGACGGGCGGCTCTTCTGGCCGCGACACGGTCCAGAACATCTTCAATGCCGCGGCCGCGCTCTTCTCCCGGCGGATTGGCTTCACCTTCTCCGTGACGGAGGTGGGCTTCCTCCAGCGCTACGCGCGGGACAACCCGGCGGGCATCGCGGCCTTCGCGGCGGCGGGGGAGGACTTCTGCCTCATGGGCGGCGGCATCACGTCGCCGGACAACCTCGTCTGCGCGGGCGAGCTCTTCATCCGCAACTACCTGGTGGGACGCACCTGGGCGAAGCAGGCCGGGCTTGGGGCCAGCCTGTATGACTCGGCGTGGCTCCCGGATGACTTCGGGCACGACCCGCAGCTGCCCGTGGTGCTCCACGCCATGGGCCTCACCACGGCTGGAATCTCCCGCGTGCCCGGCTCGCCGCAGGGGTCGCCGGGGGCCAGGCCCATCGACCCGCCCGGGCCCTCCATCGCGTCGCAGCTGAACACCGACGGCCTGGTCTTCCACTGGCAGGCGGGGGACGGCTCCCGCATCACCACGCTCTTCATGCCCGACACCTACGGCACGGTGGGCTACCTGGACGCGGACGACATCCCCAGCAATACCCAGACGGTGAACCAGTTCGTCAAACAGTACAACTCGGGCTGGCCCAACGGCCTGCGCTTCATCCCCGCGGGCATCGACTTCGCCACGCCCGGTGCCATGTCCTCGTCGGGAGAGCCGATGAGCTGGTTGAACGTGACGAACGGCTACAACAGCAGCTACGGCAACAGCAACGGCGTCAAGGGAACCACGGGGACGTTCAAGACATACATGGATGCCGTCTTGAAGAGCGGCGCCTCGCTCCCCGTGAACGCGCCGCTCAACGCGCAGAACTACTGGACGGGGTACTTCGCCAGCCGCCCGGCGCTGAAGCGCAACCAGTACGTCGCGGTGCGCGCGTTGATGTCCGCGGAGGTCGTCAGCGCGCTGCTGCGCACCAGCAGCGGCTATGCCACCTCCTCGCTGGATGCGTTCGACGCCAGCATCTGGAATGGCTGGGAGGTGCTGGCCCCCAGCTCCCATCACGACTTCGTGACGGGCACGTCTCCGGACAACGTGTATTACGGCGAGCAGCTGCCGCTGAGCCGGCAGGGTGTCTCCGTGGCGAGGGCCGCCCTGGACCAGGGCATGGAGTTGCTTGCGCGGGGCATCTCGCCGAAGCCGCAGTCGCAGGAGCTGCCGGTCGTCGTGTGCAACACGCTCGGGTTCAAGCGGGTCCACGGACTGCTGGCGGAGCTCACGCCTCCCGCGGCGGACCCGCGCTTCGATGCAGTGAAGAGCGTGAGGACCCGCGACGGGTTGCTGCCCATCCAGCGGACCGCGAACGGGAACCTGCTCTTCATGGCGGCGCCCCCCAGCGCGGGCTACGAGACGGTCTCCCTCTCCACCCAGACGCCTCCGGGACGCGTGGCTGTCTCGAATCCTCCCGTGGGGGACACGGCGATCCTCGAGAACGAGTGGATCCGCGTCACCCTCTCCAAGGCGGACGGGTGGGGCATCAGCCAGTTCTCGTATGGGAAGGACGGCGCCAGCCTCTTCGCCTCCCAATGCGTGGGCAATGAGCTTCGGTTCTACACGGACTCCGGCAACATCTATCAGTTCGGCAATGAGCCGTATGGCTCCACCAATCCGCCTGCGTATGGCACGTTCAGCCACGACACCTCCGCGACGTTCGAGGGAGGAGAGGCGCGGTGGCTGGAGCAGGGGCCGTACCGCTACCGCCTGCTGGCGGAGGTGACGGAGCAGAACAGCGGCCACCGGTTCACGCTGGAGTACTCGCTGGTGGTGGGCGAGCGCTTCCTGCGGATGAAGCTCACGGGCGCGGCGCCCGCCGGAAGGTCGGTCGCGGTGGCGTTCCCCATGGTGGACCCGAACGGGACGGCGCCCACGACGCTCAGCTACGGCACGCCGCACTACCAGCAGGACGTCCTGCCCGTGCCCAACTGGCCCGGCCCGACCTTCGTCGCCACCCATGACTACGTGATTCCCTGCCTCCAGCAGGGCAGCCAGCCGGTGGGAGGCATCTACCATCAAGGCGTCCCGGCCTGGACGCTGGACGACACGGGCGTCCTGCTCGGCGTCGTGCTCCGCAACACCCCCGCGGGCGGCCGGGGCGCGTCCGGCAGCGACAATGGCTGGCACGAACAGGAGTACGTCGTGGCGCCTCCGGTGTCCGTCCATGGCGCGCCGGTTCTGGGCACGCCCCTGAAGGACGCCCTGTCGGTCACCACCCCGCTGGAGGCCCGCTTCATCCCCGACGGCCAGGAGGGCCAGGGCCTCCGGTTGCCGGAGACGGGCACGCTGGGGCGGGTCTCGGCGACGAACTCCGGTGTGCCGGTGGAAGCGGAGGACGTGATGATCCGCGTGGCGCGGGTGCAGGCTCCCGGGGCAGCGGGGGGATACCCCAGCCCCGGCAATGCGACGGTCAGCGGCGCGATCCCGACCAGCCTGGTGGTGCGCACCGAGAAGCGGGGCAGCCAGGCGACCCAGCTCACGGTCCAACTGCCCTTCCTCAAGACGGCCGGTACTCCCAAAACGCAGGCCGTCACCGCGCTCGAAGCGCCGCTGGGGGAGCTGGCGGCCGTGCCCTCCGGGACCGACACCGTGACGGTGGACTCGTCCCATGCGCTGGCCGCGCTGCGGATCGCGTGGTGCCGCACGCAGGGTGGCTGAGCGCGTCCAACAAGCGCTTCTCTTCAGGGGAGGACCGGCACAGGATGACGGGAGGATGCCTCCCCGTGCTGCCCGTCCTCCCCGCTGTTCGCGCTGCAACCTGGCGAAACACCTGTGCCTGTGCACGGAGGTTCCCCGGGTGGAGACCCGGACCCGCTTCGTCTTCCTCCAGCACGTGATGGAGGTGTCCAAGCGCAGCAACACCGGGGGCGTGGCCGCGCTCGCGCTCGCGAACTCGCGGCTGCTCATCCACGGCTCCATGGCGGGGACCTTCGACCTGGAGGTCCTCTGCGAACCGGGGACCTGGCTGCTCTTCCCGGACGGCCCCACCGCGCCGGTGGACGCGCCCCCTCCCAGGCAGGTGGTGGTGCTGGACGCGAACTGGTCCCAGGCGCGGCGGATGACCCAGCGGCTCCCGGAGCTGCGGGCCCTGCCCCGGCTGGTGCTGCCTCCGCCGGAGCCCGGTTTGCTCATGCTTCGCGAGCCCTCGCATCCCGCCGGCATGTCCACCCTGGACGCCGTCGCCCGCGCGGTGGCGCTCCTGGAGGGGCCGGAGGCGGCGGCCCCGTTGGCGCGGCTGGCGGCGCTGCGCGTGCAACGCATCGCGGACTGCGGCACGCTGAACTGAAGGCACCCATGGCATACCGGCTGATCATCTTCGACTTCGACGGGACGCTCGCGGACAGCGCGGACTGGTTTCGCGGCGTCTTCAACGACGTGGCCCTGCGCTATGGCTTTCGCACCGTCAGCGCGGAGGAGCTGGAGTCGCTGCGCGGGCAGGACAGCCGGGCCATCATCGCGCGGCTCGGCGTACCCATGTGGAAGCTGCCCTTCATCGCTTCCCACATGCGCAAGCTCATCGCGCGTGACGCGCACCGCATCCCGGTCTTCCCGGGCGTGGAGGCGATGCTGGAGCAGCTGGAGGCGCGGGGCCTCATCCTCGCCGTGGTCAGCTCCAACTCGGAGGAGAACGTGCGGCGCGTGCTGGGGCCGGTGGCCGCCGCGCGCATCCGCCACTACGCCTGCGGCGCGGGCCTCTTCGGCAAGCGCCCGAAGTTCCGGCAGGTGCTGAAGGCCACGGGCGTGCGTCCCGGTGAAGCCCTCTCCGTGGGCGACGAGGTGCGCGACATCGAGGCCGCGGCGGCCGAGGGCATCGCCACCGCCGCCGTGACGTGGGGCTACGCGACGGAGGCGCTCCTGCGCTCACGCTCGCCCACCGTCGTCCTCACCCACGTGGACGAGCTGCTGCGCACCGTCGCGGCTTGAGGCGCGACTCAAGTCAGCGCGTGGTGTTGCGCAGGTACTGCGCATAGAACCGGATGGCGGCGGCGTGCTCCTCCACGGAGAGCCGTTCGTCCCGGCCGTGCATCCGCGTCAGGTCCTCCCGCGTCAGCCGCACCGGCACGAAGCGGTACACGCTGTCGCTCAGCGGATGGAAGTAGCGCGCGTCCGTGGCCGCCACGGTGAGGAAGGGCGCCACCAGCACGTCCGGGTACACCTGCCGGATGCTGCGCTGCAGCTGCCGCCAGCCCTCCGTGTCCAGGCTCGACACCGGTGAGGCCTCGTCGCCCTCCGCCACCAGCTCCACGCGTTCGTCGTCCACCACGTCGCGCACGTGGACGCGCACGTCCTCCAGGCTGTCACCCGGGAGCAGCCGGACGTTGAGCACCGCGCGCGCCCGCGAAGGCATCACGTTGGGCTTGGGGCTGCCCTCCAGCATGGTGGCCGCGAAGGTGGTCCGGATGCTGGCGTTCGTGGACGGCGACGCCGCCATCTGTCTTTCGATGATGGGCGCGAAGAGCCAGGTGTTGGCGAAGAGCAGCCGCATGCCGAAGCCCATCTCCGGCCCCACGTACTCGAAGAGGGCCCGCGTCCCGCCGCGCAGCTCGGCGGGGAAGGGGTGCTCCTCCAGCCGCACCAGGGCCTGGGCGAGGGTGTTCGCGGCCGTCTGCCGGGGCGGCATGGACGCGTGCCCGCCCGCGCTGCGCACCACCAGCTCCACGCGCGCCGAGCCCTTCTCCGCCACGCCCACCAGCGCCACCGGCGCGGCCACCCCGGGCACCAGCCCCACGCCGATGGGGCCGCCCTCGTCCAGCACCGACTCCAGCCGCACGCCCCGCTCGCGCAGCAGCGTGGCCACGCGGGCGGCGCCGTCGTGCCCGCCCACCTCCTCGTCCGCGCCGAAGGCGAGCATCACCGTGCGGCGGGGCCGGTAGCCCTCGGCGAGCAGCCCCTCCACGGCTTCGAGGATGGCCAGCACGCTGCCCTTGTCGTCCAGCGCGCCGCGCCCATGGACGAAGCCCTCCGCCACGACCCCGCCGAAGGGCGGGTGGCTCCAGGTGGCCTCCGCCTCCGCGGGCACCACGTCCAGGTGGCCCATCAGCAGGACGGGCGCGAGGCCCGGCTCCGAACCCGGCCACGTGTACAGGTGCGCGTGCGCGCCCACGGGCTCATGCGTCAGCTGTCCGTGCACGCGGGGAAACGCCTTCACGAAGCCCGCGTGCATCGCCCGGAAGGCGGCGTCGTCCGCGGCCATGCCGCCGGAACCCGCGACGGTGCGGTGGCGCAGCGCCTGGGCCAGGCGGTCCGCGGCCGCGGCGGCATCCACCGGGAAGGGATCCGCGGGTTCGGCCGCCACCTGTCTTGAGCTGAAGCGCAGCGTGCGGACGACGAGGACGCCCGTGAGCACCAGGACGCAGGTCAGCAGGACGAGGAGGACGCGCTTCATCGGTGGTGGGTTCCCGGGGTGGCGTCCGCCGAGCGTAGCAGCTGGCATGGCGCGGCAGCCCGGTGGAGACGCCCGGATTCCAACACCCGCGTTGTCCCTGGGTGCGGCTCCAGCGCAGGGGGCCAGAAGGCTACCCTGCAACGGGAAAGCCAGTAACAAACCGAAATACAACCATGACGACACATGCGAGCGGGCACCGTGCGCGTCTGGGTTCATCTTGTGCCGCCAGCAGCAGGGCGGCAGTGGACGTGGCGGGACCAGGGGGCGCGGACATGCGGATGATGCGAACGAGGGCCATGCTCGTCCCCGACCAGGGAGCCTTGGCGCTGTCGGAGGACTACTTCCGCTCCGCACACCACCTGCGCGCCGAGCAGGTGACGCATACGCTGGTCATCGAGGACGGCGCGGGGAACTCGCAGCGGCTGCCGCTCATCGTGCGGCCCATTGAAGGCACTCCCTACCGCGACGCCATCTCCCCGTATGGGTTTCCCGGCGGAGCGTTGAATGGGCTCTGGGAGGTGCCCAAGGACGCCGTGGACTGGACGGGGACGGAGCTCGTCAGCATCTTCGTGAGGGATCGCGTCGTGGGCCCCCGGTGCTTCGCGGGCGGCACGGAGCGCAACGAGGTGTTCTTCATCGACCCGCGCCTGCCCGTCGAGTTCCGGGAGATGCACTACCGGCACATCCGGCGCAACCTCCGGCTGGGCTTCGTGAGCCGCGCATGCGAGGCGCGCGCGGCGCCGCTCAAGGCGCGGGAGGGCTTCAAGGAGGCGTACCGGCAGACCATGATCCGCGAAGGAGCAAGCCCCCGGTACTTCTTCTCCGACGCCTACTTCGAGGAGCTGTTCACCTCGCCGTGGGCCTGGCTGGTGACGACGTATGCGCCGGAGGGGGACGTGGCGTCTGGCGCGCTGTGCGTCAGCAGCGACGGCATGTTGCACTACTACCTGGGCGGAACGGTGGATGCGCGCCTGTCGCGCTCGCCGGCGAAGAATGTCTTTGGGACGCTGGCGGAGCTGTGCACGCAGCTGGGGGTGCCGCTGCACCTGGGCGGAGGGGTGCGGCCGGGGGACAGCCTGGAACAGTTCAAGCGGAGCCTTTCCAACTCGAGCTCCCGCCTCCACACGCATGAGCTCATCTGCGAGCCCGCTGTGTACGCCCGTCTGTCTACGGGACACACCCAGGGAGACTTCTTCCCGGCCTACCGCGCGCCCCGGAGTTGAAACACATCCATGTGACGCGCCCGCGCTCCAACGCGGGGGCCAGCGCCTGCGGAAGACGTGACACATGCCCGCGACTGGAGGGGGCATGGTGGGAACGCCGGGACACCCCTACCGTTCGCTCTACCCCAAGTGCGAGTCGGAGCGGACCAGGAAGGCTGAGCCCGGATGACACACGTTCCTGCTGCTTCAGAGACGCATCCGCCAAGGCTGGTGGAATTGGATGCCCTCCGGGGCTGCGCCGCGGTGGCGGTCGCGCTGTATCACTTCACGGCGGAATACAGCGACCTGTACGGGCACTCCGTTCCCCTCTGGGAGATGCGCTTCGGCAAGTATGGGGTCCAGCTCTTCTTCGCCATCAGCGGCTTCGTCATCCTGATGTCGCTGGAGCGCGTCACACGGGCCCGGGACTTCGTCTGGAGCCGCGCGGTCCGGCTCTATCCGTCGTACTGGACTGCCGTGGCGCTCACCTTCACGGTGGTGACGCTGTTCGGGCTGCCGGAGCGTGAGTTCAGCCTCCAGACGGCGCTGATCAACCTGACCATGTTTCACGAGCTGCTTCGCGTCCCGCACGTGGACACGGTGTATTGGACGCTCACCATCGAGCTGTCCTTCTACCTGCTGATGTTCGTGCTCGCGTACGCGCGGGCGCTCCCCAGAGTCATCCCCATCTTCATCGTGCTCGTCGTGCTGCAGACCCTGGCGGAGCTGGCGGCCCAGGCCCTGGGCATGACGTTCCTCTCGCGCCTCGCCAGCCGGCCGCACCTGCAATACTTCGCGCTGGGCGTGCTGGCCTTCAAGCACAGCCGCGCAGAGGTCTCCCTGCCCGCCGCGCTGACGCTCGTGGCCGTCAGCTTCGCGCACGAGGTGCTGGTGGGCAGCGAGGCTCCAGCTCCCGTGTTTCCGGTCGTGCTGGGCATTGCCTGGGCGTTGTCCCGGGGCGGGCTGCGGTGGCTCACCTGGCGGCCGCTGCTCTTCATGGGGTTCATCTCCTATCCGTTCTACCTGGTGCACCAGAACATCGGTTACGTCCTCATCCGGCGGCTGGAGGCCGCGGCCTGGCGCCCCGAGGCGGCCATCGCGGTGGCCCTGGTCACCGGGTTCCTGCTGGCCATCCTCATCACCTACGGCGTCGAGCAGCCCGCGCTGCGTGCCTTCCGGCAGTGGAAGCGGAAGGCCGAAACCCGGGCGGCGGTCCCGCCACACCTCGCCTGAGGGCCTTCGCGCCCCGCGCTGGGGCAGGGGGGGGCGGCGTGCCTGCGTTGCTCATGGAAAGGATGCGTCCCAATGGTGAACCACACCGAGGCCTTGCGACTGACGTCTCCGGGCCTGAAGCCCTGCCGCGCCGTGCTGCTGCCGGATGAGGGGATGTCCGCGTTGTCGGAGGACTACTTCCGGTCCCCGCACCACCTGCGCGCCGAGGGCGCGACGCATACGTTGTGGGTCGAGGACGCGGTGGGACGCTCGCTGCGGGTCCCCCTCATCGTGCGCCCCATCGACGGGACGCCGTACCGGGATGCCATCTCCCCGTATGGGTATCCCGGCGCGCGGCTGGATGGCTTGAGCGAGGTGCCGAAGGACGCCGTGGACTGGACGGGCACCGGGCTCGTGAGCCTCTTCATTCGCGACCGGGTGGTGGGGCCCCGCTGCTTCGCGGGCGGGACCCAGCGCAACGAGGTGTTCTTCATCGACTCGCGGCGCGCGCTCCAGTTCCCGCCGGAGGCGCGCCGGCAGATGCGGCGCAACATCCGGCTGGGCTACGTGAGCACCTGCGCTCCGGTGCGAGAGACGACACCGGAGGAGCGTGAGGGCTTCAAGGACGTCTACCGGCAGACCATGGTCCGCGACGGCGCGCACGCCCGGTACTTCTTCTCCGACGCGTACTTCGAGAGCCTGTTCGCCTCGCCGATGGCCTGGCTCGTGACGACGCTTGCGCCGGAGGGCGGCATCGCCTCCTCGGGCGTGGCGGTCGTCAGCGACGGCGTGCTGCACTACTACCTGGGCGGGACGGCGGACGCGCACCTGGCGCGCTCTCCAGCCAAGAACACCATCTACGAGACGCTGGTGGCGCTCGGCGCGCAGCTGGGATTGCCGCTGCATCTGGGCGGAGGCGTGCGGCCGGGGGACGGGTTGGAGCAGTTCAAGCGGAGCTTCGCGAACCTGTGCTCCCGCCTCCACACCCACGAACTCATCTGCGAGCCCGCGCTGTACGCCCGCCTGTCCGCGGGCCGCGAAGACACGGGCTTCTTCCCGGCGTATCGCGCGCCCCGGGGCTGAGCGGACGCGCTATCCCTTCCGGTCCCGGCGCCACCTCGCGGGGGCGCCGGGGGCAGGCGGATGGGGCCCGAAACCGGGGATCGTCCTGCTCGACGGCGACACGGCATGGCCCCTGGTGGGCTACGCGTCGCTCATGGCAAGCGTGACGCTGGGGTGTCTGGCCTTCCTCCGGAGACGCTGACAGCGCGGCTTGCGGCCGCAGGGCGCGGATGGTCAATTCGCGCCCCTCGCGATGAGCGCCCCCACCTCAGAAGACTCCTTCCGGACGAAGCTCGACGGCCTGCTTGTCGTGGCGCTGCTGCTGTGGGGGCTCGCGCAGCTGGCGCCGCACCTGGCCCATCCCGCCATCTACAACTGGGACGAGGCGATGCATCAGGCCGCCGCGCGCGGCACGCACGACACGTTCTTCACGCCGCACATCTACAAGGACCCGCTCTATCCCAGTGACATCCGGCACTGGTGGGCCGCGAACGTCTGGATGCACAAGCCCACGGGCCCCTTCTGGTTCGGGGCGCTGATGATGCACGTCGTGGGCGTGACGCCGCTCGCGCTGCGGCTGGCCTCGCTCCTGGGACACCTGGCGGCGGGGGCCGCCATCTACCTCATCGCGCGCAGGCCCGCGGGCCGGCTGTGGGCCACGCTGGGGGCCATGGGGTTCCTGGCGCTGCCCTTCGGCTGGCAGCTGGTGCAGGGGCGCTTCTTCGGCGACGTGACGGACTGCACCCTGGCGGGCTGCAACGCCCTGGCGGTGGCGCTGCTCTTCCACGCGACCCGGGAGGATTCCTGGCGCTGGGGG
>NZ_RAWL01000254.1:0-12645 GCF_003668885.1 Corallococcus sp. AB049A
CTCGCACGCTGTCCGCGCGAAGACTCAGCGCACCTCCCAGCCGTCCTCGCCGCGCACGTAGTGCTTGCCCGCGGGCAGCTCGCCGTAGAACAGCGCGTCCTTCATGCCCACCACGGACGTGCCGTCGAACAGGCCCACCTCGCCCTTGGCGGGGAAGGTGATGCCCAGCAACGCGCCCGTGAGCCGCACCCGCTGGCCCGGTGGCACCGTCATGTGGTCCAGCACCGCGCCCGTGGGCGCCTTCACGATGGTGGGCGCGTAGCCCCCGCCCGCCAGGCTCACCCGCAGGTTCGTGGTCAGCGTCATGCCCTTGAGCGACACCGGCTCCGTGCCGTGATTGCCCACCTCCACCCAACCCTCGCGCGGGTCGAACGCCTCCATCACCAGCGTGGACTGCTGTGCCTTCAGCCGCTTCACCTCCGCCTTCACGAAGTCGCGGCGGAACTGCACGAAGCGCTTCATGTACGCCTTGCCCGCGCTGAACTTCGCGTAGTCCATGTACGGGTCGGTCTTCATGGACGCGTCAATCAGCGCGTGGAGCTGATCGATGTACGGGTCCATCACCTTCGACGTGAAGAGCTCGTCCAGCGCCTTGTCCAGCCGAGCCTCCAGCCGGGCGCGCAGCACGGGGTTGAGCACCACGCGCGTGCCCATGTTGGAGAACGTCGGCAGGTAGCCCGGGTAGCTCCCCTGTTCCAGCTTGCGCTGCAGGTACATCTTCTCCACCCAGCCATCCAGCAGCGTGAAGTTGAACAGCGGGTGCTTCATGTTGCTCGTGGAGGCGGACTGGTCCTGCACCGAGTTCGTGTACCACCAGCGCGCGTCCACGTTGTTCAGGTCCCACGGCACGTAGCGCCAGCGCCCGGTGATGTCGTCGTGGATGAAGTAGCTCTCGGAGTCCTCCACGAAGTTGTTGGACATCAGCGCGTCCAGCACCATGGAGCGCACGTAGGACTCCAGCTCCAGGTTCTTCTCCAGCGCGGCCACCAGCTGCGGCTCCGGCGTGTGGTTGATGACGTCCAGCACCTCCCACAGCGCGTCGTCGGGCTCGCTCTCGTTGGTCTTCTTCACCCAGTCGCCCTGGTAGGGCACCTTCCACGTCTTGAACTCCGTGTCCTTCCAGCCCGCGCGGTAGATGGTCGCGTCGTCATCCGGGAACTGCCGCGCCTTGACGAAGGCCTTGTTGACCTGCTCCACCTCCAGGAACACGCCTTCGTACTGACCGTTCACGGAGAGCCGCACGAACGTCGCCTTCGACGCCGGCACCCGCATGGCCGCCAGCAGGTCGTAGGAGATCTTCTCCGCGAGCATCGACGCGTCGGCGTACTCGGCGATGAGGTTGAGCGACGTGCGCCCCTCGAACTTGTCCTTGTCCGCGAAGCTGACGTTCCAGCTCTTCTTCTCGAAGTAGCGCGCGGAAGCCCCGCGCAGCCGCACCTTCACCGGGAACGTCTTGCCGTTCGCCTGGAACGTCGCGTCCTGCTCCTCGGTCAGCGGGTTCGCCATGAACTTCGCCAGCGTCTCCGGCGGCATGGTCAGCACGTACTCCGGCAACGACGTCTGGACCTTGGGCAGCGTGAAGGGCCGCTCCACCTCCGGCACCGGTTGCGGATCCGTGCCGGCGTCCGAGCTCCCGCCATCCACCGGGCCCGGGCCCGCGTCCACCGGTCCGCCGTCGGAGGCCCCGGCGTCCGGAGTCCCCGCGTCCGTCGAGCCCGCGTCGGGAACGCCAGCATCCGCGCTGGGGTCCGTGATGCCGGGATCGGTCACGGAGGGATTGTCATCGGGGTTCGCTGTGCCGCCGCCACATGCGGCCAGCAGCATCGTCAGGCTGATCAGGAGTCGTAAGCGCATCATCGCTCGACCCCTGAGCAAGCCCCATGCCTCCCTGCCAGGTGGGACTCGGGGCAAGACCAGGGCAATGGATCACCCCACGCGGGGAAAACTCTTTCCCTCTCCGGAATGCTCGCCTGCCCTCGCTGGGGGCCGCTGACGGACCGCGTGAAGGAGCGCGCCCCCCGGAGCGGGCAGCCGGGCGGCGGCCGCCAGACGTTGCCCTGTGCACGGATGCGCCCGGCGGACCTAGCTTCCTGGGAGCAGGCTGGAGGACGGCCCGAGTCCGACAAGGGAGTGATGATGGAGTCCTGGAACCAGACCTCGACCGATGCCGTGCGCGCCCACGCGCCTTCCACGATGAACCAGCGCATCGACGCTCACGTGGAGTCGTGTGTCCGCTTCATGGCGGAGCAGGGGGACCGCTCGGAGATGAGCCGGTACCTCGAAAAGCTGGAGCACGAGTGGGACGTGCACCGGACCCTGGTCGTGGGCGTCCCCGCCGTGGCGCTGGCCGGTCTGCTGCTCGGCCGCGAGTCCGGCCGGGGCCTGAGGGTGCTCGGCGGCATCACCCTGGGGCTGCTCCTCCAGCACGGCCTCACCGGCTTCGGGCCCCTGTCCGTGCTGGTGCGCGCGCTGGGCGTACGCACCCGCCGGGAGATCGACCTGGAGAAGTTCGCCATCAAGGCCCTGCGCGGAGACTTCGAGCGCATCCCCAACGACGGGGGGCCGCTGGCTCGCGCCAACGCCGCCCTCGTCGCCGCGCAGTCCTGAAGCCCTTGCCTCAGTGCACCATGGGCGTCGTGTAGCCGCCGCCCAGCGCGGGCATCAGCGCCGGGCCCGGCGTGGTGGACCCCGGCCTGCGGTCACCCTTCGTGTCGAAGAAGCCGTTGAGGCCGGCGACGCCGATGGAGAAGTTCGTCACCCAGCCCTCGTCGGGCTTGCCCGCGGCGGCATTGATGTCGAAGGGCCGCGCGAAGTGCAGGCGCAGGAGCAGGGGCCCCAGCGACAGGTTGAAGCCCACGACGGCGTTGAGCACGCGGTGGTCCCAGAGGTCCCTCGCGCCATCGCCCACGCCACCCGCGTCCATCGCGGCGATGGCCTCCAGGTCGCTCAGGAAGGCCACCCGGATGATGTCGTTGAGGGGCAGCTGCGCCTCCACGGTGCCGTAGACGAAGTGCTGGCCCAGCAGCCACCGCTCGTCGCCGAAGTTCACGCCGCGCAGGGTGTCGAAGCTGGACAGGTAGTAGGAGCGCGCGTAGCGGCCGCCCACCGTGCTGCCCGCGCCCAGGCGCGCGAAGAAGTTGGTGCGGCCGTAGATGGGGAAGTACCGCTCCGCGTCCAGGCGCAGGTTGCCGTACGCCTGCCCGTCGAAGGGCTGCACGCCGGCGGTGGCCTCCAGCAGCACGGAGCTGCCGGACAGCGGCCCCGTCGCGTAGTGGTACTTGATGCTGTCGTACCCGACGCGCCCGCTCAGCTCCGTCTGGAAGCGGATGTGCTGGTTGTCCGCGCGCCACGCGGAGAGCAGGTCCTGGTTCGCCTCGTTGCGCTCCGGGAACGCCAGGTAGAACTCGCTGAAGTCATCCAGGAAGTACTTCGTGCCGCCGATGCTCAGGTCGCCCTGGAGGTAGAAGAAGGTGCTGAGCGGGTAGCGCAGGCTGCCCAACGCGCCGAAGTAGCGCTCCGACGAAACGAAGAACGGCCGCTGGTCCGGCGGCAGGGAGTCGAACGTCTTGTCCACGCGGAAGCGCAGGGACTGGAACAGACCGCCGCCCCACGTCGTGCGCTTCTCGTCGTTGACGTACAGCAAGAGGCCGTCCGTCAACTCGAAGGAGCCGTACACCGCCAGCGTGAGGACCACCTGGTGGTCGCGCAGCCGGTCCGACGCGGACGCGAACACCTGGCCCACGAAGCCGCCGCCGCCCGCGCCCGCGAAGCCGAAGATGGGCCCCAGCTCGATGTTCTCCCGCGTGAAGGGCTTGTAGCTCAGCGCGTCCGTCAGCGGCTTGAGCGCCATGGGGGAGGGCGGATCCGCCACCGGCTCCTTCGGGGTCTCCAGCGACAGCATGCGCGGCGGACGCAGCAGGGACGGCTTCCGCTCACCGCTCATGTGGAAGAGCATCCACAGGCCGCCGTCGGGGCCGGGGCCCGGCTCGAAGACGCCCGTCGTCAGGTCCGTGCGCCGCACGATGCGGCCGTCCGCCAGGCGCTCGTGCAGGTCGGAGCTGCTCTTGTTGTAGGCCACGAAGAACAGGCGGCCGTCCGGCAGCGCCAGCGGATCCGCCTCGTCGCGGTCCTCGCTGGTCAGCCGCTCGGCCTGGCCCGCCGGCGCGTCCGGCTTCACGCGGAAGAGGTTGTACTTGCGGTGGGACGTCGCGTCGGACGTGTAGATGATGCCGGACGGGCCCCAGGTCACCTGCCGCTCCGCGAACGCGTCGTCGGTGAGCTTGCGGACCTTCGCGTCCTCGCCCTGCGTCAGGTCCACCAGGTACACGTCGCGCAGGCCCGAGTCGTTGATGCCGATGAACGCGACGTAGCGGCCGTCCGGGGAGAAGGCCGGCGAATAGATGGCCAGCACGCCCTGCTTGTCCACGCGGTACGCGCGCCGGTCCCCCGTCTCCAGCTTCACGTTGAGGCCCACCTCCGTGCCAATGCCCGTGCGCACCGCCGAGCGCCGCACCAGCACGTCCGTGGCGCGCTTCTCGGAGACGTGCACGTAGTCCTGTACGTACAGCACGTCGCGTCCGGTGCGCTCCGCCACGAACGCGAGCTTGTCCTTGGTCAGCGCGAAGTTACGGCCGGACACCGGGTGCAGGGACTCCACGCCCGGCACGCCGTCGCCCGCCACCTTCACCGTCTTGCCCGGCGTGCGCGGATCCGTGAGGTACAGCCGGCTCTCGCCCGTCTCCGGGATGATGGTGCGCAGCGCCAGCACGTTGCCGTCCGGGCCGCTGGCCATCGCCGTCACGATTCCCGGCGTCTCGCCAATCGAGTCCAGCGCGGGCGCCGTCTGCGACGACTCCAGGTACGTCTTGAACGACCGGCGCTTGAGCCAGTTCTCGAACCGCGCGGAGATGCGCTTCGGGTCATCCCCCGTCAGCCGCTCCAGCAGCTCCTCGAACTTGAGCGACGGGGAGTCGCGCGAGCCGCCCACCAGCCGCGGCGCCTCCTCCAGGAGCCGCTGCGTGATGCCCGCGCCGTACTCCTCCTCCAGGAACGCCACGCGCGCCTGACCGACCTTGTAGATCCACAGGTAGCCGTACGGCCCGGGGGAGAAGAAGTCGAGGAAGGCATAGCCCTTCATCAGGTCCGGGTTCACCAGCAGGTCCCGCACCATCATCTCGGCTTCGGGATCCAGGCCGCGCTTGGCGTAGAACTCCGCCAGACCTTCGATGAACCACAGCGGATAGCCGCCCAGCGGATCCCCGAACGTCTTGGCCTGCTCGGCCACGGTGCGCACCTTCTGGATGGTGAACTGGTGCGCCAGTTCGTGCGTGCTGACCTCCTCGAAGAGGTGGTGGTCGCCCAGGTACGGCAAGGACAGCTTCAGGTCCTCCGTGGAGGTGACGCCCAGCGTGCCCTCGGAGACGGCGAAGACGTTCGTCTGGAGGAACTCCGCGTAGCTGCTGTAGAGGATGTACGGGAACGTCTCCGTGGGGACGTACTTGAACTGATCCACCAGGTACCGGTACGCCTCCTCCACGATGGGGGCGGCCCGCTCGGCCACCTCGCGCTCGCGTTCGTAGAAGTAGAAGCGCACGCCGCCCGTCTTCGCGCCCAGGTCCTTCGCGTAGGTGTAGTTGAAGCCCGCGTCGGATCCGCCCAGCAAGAGCGGCGCGCCGGAGAACAGCGTGCCGCCGTCCGCCAGCGTGGCGTTCGCGAGCGTTCCCGCGTCGCCCGCGGTGCCGCCGTCCACCAGCGCCACCACGCCCGGAGGCGGGATGCCGCCGTCGGCCAGGCCCGTCACCGCCGGCGGGACGCCCGCGTCGGACGCGCCCGTGTCAGGCGCGACGCCGCCCGCCGCGGACTTCGTGTCCGCCGGCGGCGCCAGGGTCACGTTGCCGGAAGGGGTGACCTCCGGGCCGCCCGGCGGGGACTGCTTGTCGCCGGTCTCGGAATTCGTGGTGGGCGCCGCGGGATTGGCTCCGCCCTGCGTCCCGGGCGGCTGATCATGCGCGGTGTGGTCAGCGGGCTTCGCGAGCCCTGTCGACGCGGGGCCCACGAGGATGTCGATGTGCCGCCACTCGAACTCGTAGCTGTTCACGGGTGTCTTCCCCGCGCGACGGGGAACGACGAAGACCTGGGCCAGCGCGAGCTCCGGCAGGAGCAGGGCCAGCAGCACGGCGATGACGTGCGGACGGGGGTTCAAAAAGCACCTCGGTACGGCGAGGAGACAGGCTATCAGGGGCCCGGAGGAAGGCTCCCTCTCCCACCGGAAACGCACAAGCGGTCCTTTTGTTTCTTTGCGTTGCGGTGGACGTCCCGGTGCGTCTCCCTCTGCGTTTGCCAGGGGACTTGGCTCCGGTCGGGCTCGCCCGATATGGAGGAGGGAATGAATCGTTTCTCTCTCGTGACGGCTACCGCGCTCCTCGCCTTCGGTTGTGGCAAGGACAGTTCCGACAACAAGGCCGAGTGTCGGCTTGAAGCCATCGACCTGCCCGGATGTGACCGGTCGACGTTGAGTGCCGTCCAGGCCGAAGGCATCTGGAACGCCAACATCAACCTGGATGATGGCTACTCGGGCCCCTCGGCCATCCGGTTCTCGCCCGGCGATCCGCTCCTCGTCGGCCTGTCGATGACGACGAAGCAAGTCACCCAGGACACCTTCTACCTGGCCAGCGAAGTGCCGGGCACGAGCGGCGGGACGCTGACCTACGCGTTCGCCGGCTGCAAGGCCAACGGCCCGGGCGAGGTGCTGGGCGTGGTGCGCGTGTGCGGCAACGGTTCGACGGTGAGCCAGGGCACGTTCACCGCCATCCGCGTGGCACGGCGCGCCGGCGAGTCCGAGTCCGACCGCGTGGAGCTGTTGGGCCAGGGCGCGGTGCCCCGCGGCGCGGCCAACGGCGTGGCGGTGGCGAACGGCTACGCCTACGTCATCGCGGGCAGCGAGGGCCTGTTCACCTTCAACGTGAAGGACCCCGCGCACCCGGCGCTGGTGTCCGAGCAGAAGTTCTCCACGGACACGTTCACCAGCCTGCTCGTGAGCGGCACGACGCTCTATCTGGGCACCTACGCGACGGGCATCCGCATCTGCGACCTGACCGCGAACCCGGAGGTCCCCACCTGCGACAAGACCGTGCTGGCGGACGTGAAGGTGCGCGCGGACGGCATGGCGAAGGACGGCAACCTGCTCTACGTGGCGTCGCCCCAGCCCAAGGCGGACATCGTCATCCTGGACGTCACCCAGCCGTTGGTGCCGACGCTCGTGGTGCGCTACCTGGTGGAGGGCGCCTCGCCTGACCTGGCCGAGTACCCCTACGCGCTGGCGGTGCAGGACAACCGCCTGTACGTGAGCAACTGGAGCTACGGCGTCACGGTGACGGACCTCACGCCCCTGGCCACGGCGACGAAGGTGCCGAAGTTCCTCGGCCGCTACTTCGGCGCCTACACCAGCGCCCTGGCGGTGGGAAGGCTGGGGGACTCCACCGTCGTCTACCAGGGCTCGGACGCGTGGGGCTCCACCATCCTGGCGCTGGACGCCACGAACCCGGCGTCCATCGTGCAGCGCGGCGAACTGCCCCTGCGGCGCGAGGCGACGCTGGGCGGCATGACCCTGTCCGGCACCACGCTCTACGTGGCCAACTACCAGGACGGCTTGCGCGTGTATGACGTGTCCACGCTGGGCACGCCGAAGGCCGCCGGGTACTTCAACACCTGGAACGAGTCCGACCCGGGCCGCGGCAAGAGCTACTTCGACGGCCTGCAGGGCGTTCACGTCGCGGACGGTCTGGTGTATGGGTGGGACACGACGCGGGGCCTGCTCATCTTCCGCCACACTCCGTGACGCGAAGGGCGTGTGATGAACCCGTTGAACGCATGTGGCCGCTGCCAGACCCTGCCCGAGACGCCGGACGTACCGGGGCGTCTCTTCCTGTGGCCTCCGCTGGGCCACAGCCTGGGCAAGCTGGTGGCGCACCTGCGTGATTCGGGGGGCAGCTACCAGCTGCGCACCGACGCGCAATGCGTGGTGGTGGGGATGGAGGAGGGCGGCCTGCGCAAGCTCTCCGCGAGCCTGCCCAACGTGCTGACGGAGGAGGAGGTGCGGGGCACGCGCGCCCTCTTCATCCAGGGCGACGGCGAGCCGGGCATGGCGGACTTCCCGCGCGTGGAGTCACTGCAGCGGCTGGCCACGCTGCATCAGTCCGGGTGGCTGGTGGACATGCTGGAGGAGTCGCGGCTCACCACGTTCTTCCAGCCCATCGTCCACGCGCAGGACACGTCCCGCGTCTTCGCGCACGAGGCACTCCTGCGCGGGCGCGACCGGGGCGGGGCACTGGTGCCGCCCAACCGGCTGTTCGACACGGCGCGCGAGGCGGGGCTGTTGTTCCAGCTGGACCTGGCCGCGCGCACCACCGCCATCCGCGAGGCGGAGCGGCACCAGCTGAAGACGCACCTGTTCATCAACTTCACGCCCACGGCCATCTACGATCCGGCGTACTGCCTGCGCTCCACGGTGGCCGCCATCCGCGCTTCGGGCATCCCGGAGTCGCACGTCGTCTTCGAGATCATCGAATCCGACCGGGCCGCGAACGCGGCGCACCTGCGCGCCATCGTGGACTTCTACCGGTCAGCGGGCTTCAAGGTGGCGCTGGACGACCTGGGCGCGGGCTATTCGTCACTGAACCTCATCCACCAGCTCCGGCCGGAGTTCATGAAGCTGGACATGGAGCTGGTGCGAGGCGTCCACGCGGATCCCTACAAGGCGTCCATCGTGGAGAAGCTGCTGGAGATCGCCCGGCAGCTGGGCATCCAGACGGTGGCCGAGGGCATCGAGACCGCGGAGGAGCTGTCCTGGGTGCGCCGGCACGGGGTGGACTTCGTGCAGGGCTATCTCATCGCGAAGCCGGCGGACGCACCGTCCCGCGGCACCCCGCGCATCACGGATTGAGCAGGGAGTTGGACGTGCCCGCGCGCTCCAGGCTCGCGGCACGAGCCAGGCGCAGTTCCTCGCCAGCGGTCTGCAGGGCGATGCGAGCGGCGTAGATGTCCCGCCGGTTGGCGGCATCCCGGGCGTAGGCAATCTGCGCGCGGATGCGCTGGGAGTTGACCACGACCGAACCCTGCCCATAGGTCGACGCGCTCTGTCCCACGACGGAGAAGTCCTGGTCGGCGATGTCGAGCGCGTTGTCGACGTCCAGTTCGCCCTGTTCCAGCGCCTGATCCGCCGCGAGCATCCACTGGCCGCCGGACTGGATCCGCGCCAGCCGCTGCTGCCGGGCGCGCTCGGCTTCGTAGGCGCGCTGCTCATGCGTGTCGACCTGGGACTGCACGGCCTGGGTGCGCTCGGTGGCCCGGGTGTCGCGGGCCTCCATTTCCTGCTCCAGGTCCGCGATGTGCTGGCGCAGGCGGGTCACTTCCTCGTTCATCGCGGCGGCGTTCGCGTCAGGGGGACGTTGGGTCGTCTGCGCCTGCTGTGTGCCCTGCGTCGTCTGCTGCGAAGGCGTCACGGCCGACGTGCCTCCCGGAGCCTGGGTCGTCGTGCCCGACGGAGCGGCGGCTCCGGATGCAGCGCCGGTTCCGGTGGTGCCCGAGCCTCCCGTCGCGGCCTCGGGAGTGGTTGCGCCGGTTCCCATCGTTCCGGATCCGCCCGTCGCGGCTTCAGGCGTAGCAGCGCCAGTCCCAGTCGTGCCGGAGCCACCTGTCGCGGTCTCAGGCGCAGCAGCGCCAATGCCCGTCGTTCCGGAGCCTCCCGTCGCGCCCTCGGGCGCGTTGGTGCCGGAGCCACCGGTCGCAGTCTCGGACGGAGCCGCGCCAGTACCGGCGGTCTCCGCGCCGCCCGTCGCGGTCGCGCCCGGCTCCTGCACCCCGCGAGACGTATCCAACGGCGTCTGCCCCGCACCGCTCGGAGCGACGGAGCCTGGAGCCGTCGAGGAGGTCGCGCCCGTATCGTAGGATCCACCGTATCCCGGAGCCGCCGCGCTGGCCGGGCCGGACGACGGCGATGTCCCCGCAGCGCCTGCGCCCGTGGTGGTCTGCCCCGCGGGGATCCCCGCGCTACCCGCTCCCCCGGTGCCTGTCTCGGGCTGTGACGCAGCCGTCTCCCCCGTCTCGCTGGAGGAGGGCTCCTGGTCGAAGTACGTCGGAACGGGCGGAGGCACGTACGTCTGCGACTGCTGGACCGCGACCTCGCCCGAGGTGGCCGGCATGCTGCCATCGGGCAACAACGGGGTCAGCGAGTAGTAGCTCCCCTCGGTCGGATCCGACGGGGCCTGGATGGCGTAGCCCTGAGGAGGCCGCGCACCGTTCCGGTCGTCCGCGGCCTGCTCATAGGCATCCTGAAGGGCAGCGGCGGCAGGGTCCCTCACGGACGGATCTTCCGGAGGCAACGGCTCCGGGTCGTACGACTGCCCCATGCTCAATCCCGCGACGATGGCGATCCAGAGGCGCATGCCATGAAGATGTCCACGCGCGAACGCTTCCACATCACCGCCACCGCTCCACCGCCTGCCTCTCCGCCAGGGAAACAGGGAGGGCTCAGCCCTTCGAGCGCCGCGCCAGCAGCTCGTCCGCCGCCCGTCGTCCCGTCTCAAGGGCACCATGCACGGTGCCCTCGTCGCCGCCTGAGTGCGTGGCCTCACCCGCGAAGAACAGCGTCCGGCCCACGGGCCTGGCGAGCGCTTCAACGGCATCCATCGCACCCGACGGAATGACCGCATAGCCCCCACGCGTGTACGGCTCCTCCTGCCAGTTCTGCACGTGCCACGCCTCCAGCCGCGCGTTCAGCTCCCGCACGGAGTGACGGAAGAGCGAAGACAGCCCCTGGAGCGCGCGTCCCAGCACCGCCTTCTCGCTCAAGCGGGACAGCGAAGCGGCCGAAGGCCCACCACTCCAGCCCACCAGGTGCCGCGTGCGCCGGTGGGGCGACAGGGTCCACCACGTGGGGAACGCGGAGGCGGGCGCATGGAAGAAGCCAAAGCGAGACGTGGCCTCCTGCTCCCGCCAGAACGCCGAACGGAAGCGCAAGATCACCTTCACCAGGGAGCCCATCACCAGCCGGTTCCAGGCGCGCTCCTGTTCCCGCACGCGGGGCACGAAGCGCACGGCGCCGGGGGAGGGCGGCTTCGCCTGCAACACGCCCACGGGCAGCGTGACCACCGCATGCCTCCCCTGGAAAGTCCCCAGCGGAGTGCCCTGCCGCGTCCGGGCCCGCACACGGACCGAGCCCGGCCTCCAGCGCACCTCCTCGGCGACGGCATTGAGGAACAGCGTGCCGGGCTTCGCGATCAGCTTCGCGGCCATCGCATGCGGCACGCGGTCATACCCCTCCAGCACGCGGGAAGGCGTGGTCCCGCCGGACGCGGCAGCGGTCGCCTCCATCCGCGCGATGGCGAGCGTGCTCGCGATGTCCGGATCCGCCGCGTAGAAGCCCCGCACGTACGAACGCGCCATCGAACACACGACGGGCGGCCACGCGTGGATGCGCGCCTGCTCCTCCACCCATTCCGCCATGGGCCGGTCGGGTCCCTTCACGGACATCAGGGGCTCCTGGAACGCGAACGCGTCCTCGCCGTCCCCCAGCTTCCCGCGCCACAACAGCGCATGCGTGTCGTTGCAGGGGCTGACCGTCAGCCCCGCCTTGCGGATGCGCTTCAACAGCCCGGTGGGCTTGCCGTGGACGAACTCGGCCCCCAGCTCCAGGGGCACATCCGCCACCGTGTCCCGGAGCGTCGCCACGCGGCCGCCCACGCGGTCGCGCGCCTCCAGCACGATGACCCGCAGGCCCCGGCTCATCAATCGCTCCGCCGCGGCGAGCCCCGCGGCCCCCGCCCCCAGGATGACGACATCCGCCTCGTGATCCATGCCGCTCCAGCTCCGCCGCGCGGAAGCGCTCATCATGGAAAGACGCCCGCGGCCCTCCGCTGGACGAAGGACCGCGAGCCGGGGCTCCCCTCCCATGAGGGAGAGGAACAGGGGAGGGGAGAAGCGGTGCTAGTAGGTCTTCGGCGAGCCGCTCGAGCCGGAGCTGGAGCCCGTGTCCGGATTCATCGTGGAGTCGTTGCCCTTGCCCACGTCCTGGCTCTTGTCATCCATGCCCGCGCCGCCCGTGCCCTCGTTGATGGACGAGTCCGGCGACATCACGTCGCTGCCCGAGCCACCCGTGCCCATGCTCGGCGAGATGCTGGTCGCCATGTTCTTCTCGTCCTTCACCTGGAAGCTGGCGCGGATCTCCTGGCCCTCCTTCAGGCTCTTGGCGTTCTTCATGCTCGGGTCGGTGAACTGCGTGTTCTTGTCGACCTCCAGGGGCACCACCGCGCCGCTGGTGCTGCTGATGTAGACCTTCTTGCTGTCGCTCTTGACGACCTTGCCCGTCAGCTCGTTCGAGCCCGTCATGCTCGACGAGCCAGAACCGCCCATCGCACCTGAGCTACCAGAGGAGCCCTGCATGCTGCCGGACGACGACGACGACGGCTGCTGCGCCCCCTGCGACGCGCTGTCCTGGGCAAAGGCCACACCCGAACCCAGCAGCGCCACGGACGCGAACACCCCAATGAGCTTCTTCATGGAAAGTCTCCCGGAAGATGTGAGTGGGACGGAACGGCGCTCTCGGGCCCCTCCGCTGGGAAAAAGCTAGGGGTGGTGGGAGTGGGGGAC
>NZ_RAWL01000255.1:0-12545 GCF_003668885.1 Corallococcus sp. AB049A
GCGCGGGTGGGGCAGCGGCCTGCCCTGATCATCCGTGAAGGTGACGGTGAGCCAGGCCCACGGCGCCTGGACGGCGACGACCTCCAGCGAGACATGACCGGCCACGCCCACGCCGGAGTCCGCGCCGGGGCGGCCCCGGTGGGCGGAGAAGGCGTACTCCACGCGGTCGCCCACGCGAGCGCGCTGCCACGGCGAGGGCGTGGCGTCCGTGCTGGGGGCTCCGGCGTCCGGCACGGAGGCTTCAATGGGGACGGAGGCGTCGGGCGGTTCGGTGGCGGTGGTGCCGTCCGCGGGGGAGACGGCGCGGGGCTTCATGCTTTCGCAGCCGGTGCCCAAGAGGAGCGCGGAGCACAGCAGGAGGGGAGCGCGGAAGAGGGGGCGTCGCATGGGGCCGCTAGATACACGGAGCGCCGAGCGGATCCGCGTGCACGGTGGGACCGCGGGTGGAGGGAGCGTGTCCTTCTCGACAGGGCCTGACCGAAGGCCCGGCAGCTCGGTCTCTTGGAAGGGCCGGGCTTGATTGACACTGGCGAACGCTATGTCAATATTATCACCAGGAGATGGTGATGATTTCTGGCGCGCATCTGGAACTGCGTCCGTGGCGCAGGTTGAGCGTCGAGGAGCTCGCGACGCTCGCGGAGGTGCCGAGCCGGCGTGTCTGGCAGGAACTGGAGGAAGGAATCCTGCCCGGCCGTGCGAAAGGCCGGACCCGCCACAGCTTCGGGCCACGGGACGTCTTCTACTTCCGCCTCGTGCGGCACCTGGAGAAGGCGCTGACGCTGACCCAGAGCGTGCGTCGTGAGCTCCACGAAGCGATCTACCGGGTCCATGAGCATCCCTCGTCTTGGTTGAAGACCGACAAGGGTTGGGAGCTCACACCCGTCCAGGCGAGCTTCGACGCCCGGCAGCCCTTCGCCGAGTCGGTGAAGAAGGTACGCCTGTTCGTTCACGGCAAGCGGCGCATCGAGTCACGTCCGGACATCCTGGGCGGTGAGCCTGTCTTCAAGGGCACGCGCATCGCGGTCCGGCACGTGGGAGACCTGCTGTTGAAGGGCGTTCCGCGAGCCGAGGTCCGGGAGGACTTTCCCCGGCTGGATGACGAAGACCTCACCTTCGCGGCGCTCTTTGCTCAGCTTCCCCGGCCACCGGGACGCCCACGCAAAGCACTCGTGTCCCGTCGGCAGGGCGCCTAGTCTGCCTTTTCGATGAAGTTGCTGGTCGATGAAAACCTTTCTCCCAAGCTGGTGGTGCGTCTCCATGCCAGGGGCCTGGAAGCCGCGCACATCGTCCACCTGGGAAAGGCCGGCCTGACGGATCCGGAACTCTGGCGTCTGGCATTCGAGCGCAGCGAGGTGGTGGTCACCACGAACGTGGGAGACTTCATCGTGCTCGCACGGGATTGCGAGCTCCACGCGGGCATCATCGCCTTCCGCGTGGCTGGTCTCAGTGCCGAGGAGCAATGGCAGCACCTGGAGCCTGTCGTGGATCACGTCCTCGAACGTCAGCTCGACCTGACCAACAAGCTGGTCGAGGTCTGGGCCGTCGGTGACTTCGACGTGAGCGACCTTCCATCGCCTTGAGTAAGGTAGGCCCTCTCACTTCCGGAGCCAAAGCGCATGCCTTCGCCCCTGTCCATCCGCCGTGTCGTCCTCTACAAGCACGGCGTCGGCTACTTCGAGCGCCGGGGGAAGGTGACCGGCAGCGAGACCGCGCACCTGGACTTCAAGGCGCGCGACATGAACGACGTGCTCAAGTCCATGACCGTGCTGGACTTGAACGGCGGCTCCGTGTCCGCCGTGAGCTACGACTCCACCAAGCCCCTGGAACAGCTCCTCTCCGAAGCCACCATCCGCATCCCTGAACACGGCAGCCTCACCGCGCTGCTCGGCCAGGTGAAGGGCGCCCGCGTCCGTGCCCGCGTCGGCGGCGCTCAGGTCGAAGGCGCCATCGTCGGCCTGGAGTCCCTCCCCGTCGTCCAGGGCGAGGCCAGCGTCGTGCGCCCCTTCCTCACGCTGCTCGTCGGCGCGTCGCTGCGCACCTTCGACGTGCTGGAGCTGGGCGAGCTGGAGTTCCTCGACGAGGCCGTGCGCAAGGACCTGGAGTTCTACCTGGCCACCGTCATGTCCTCGTACAAGAAGGACTCCAAGCGGCTGTCCATCCTCACCGCGGGAGAGGGCTCGCGCGAGCTGTACGTCAGCTACGTGCTGGAATCCCCCGTGTGGAAGACCAGCTACCGCATCCTCCTGGACGAGGGAAAGCCGCCCCTCCTCCAGGGCTGGGCCATGGTGGACAACACCGGTGACGAGGACTGGGTGGACGTGGAGCTGTCCCTCATCGCCGGCCTGCCCGTGTCCTTCGTCCACGACCTCTACAACCCCCGCTACCTGCGCCGCCCCATCGTGGAGGTGCGCTCGGAGACCGGCGTCGCGCCCGTCATCCCCCAGGAGGCCCACGAGAGCTTCGCCGAGCCCCTGATGGAGACGGACGACGAGGGCTCCTTCGGCTCCGCCGACATGGCGCCCTCCGCCAGCGTCATGCCCGCCATGGCCGCGCCCGCGCCCGCCCCCCGCATGCGCGCCAAGGGCGGCCCCATGATTGGCGGCAGCGGACGCGGCATGCGCGAGACGCTGGAGCAGAGCACCGCCGTGACGACGCTGACCAAGGAGGTCGGCGACCTCTTCGAGTACGGCGTGGACCGCCCCGTCACCGTGCACCGCAACCAGAGCGCGCTCGTGCCCATCCTGCAGCGCCCCTTCGAGGGCCGCCGCGTGCTGCTCTACAACCGCGCCACCCGTGAGAAGAACCCGATGGCCTGCATCGAGTTCAAGAACACCACCGGCCTCACGCTGGAGGGCGGCCCCGTCACCATCACCGAGGAAGAGACCTACGTCGGTGAGGCGATGCTCGACACCCTCAAGCCCGACGACACGCGCTTCGTCCCCTACGCCGTCGAGCTGTCCTGCGTCGTGTCCGTGGAGGAGGACCAGGAGGAGGGCCCGGTGTTCCGCGCGCGCCTCAACCGGGGCACCCTGGTGGTGGAGTTCTTCCACCAGCGCCGCACGAAAATCCTCGCGCGCAACAAGGCCAAGCGCCCCCAGGTGCTCTTCGTGGAGCACCCGCGCACCGGCTGGGAGCTGAAGGACACGGCCGCCCCGGCGGAGACCACGGACGGCTTCTGGCGCTTCAAGCGCGAGCTGGCCCCGGGCACCTCCGACACGCTCGTCATCACCGAGCGCACCCGGGGCCACCGCCAGTACTACCTGGGCAACCTGGGGCTGGAGGAGGTGACGTTCTTCCTCGACTCGCGCTTCATCGACCCGCGCGTCGCCCAGGCCCTGCGCGACGTGGTGGCCATGCGCGAGAAGCAGTCGAGCGTCACCCGCGAACTCCAGCGCCTCAACGAGGAGCGCGCCCAGCTCTTCAAGGACCAGGAGCGGATCCGCTCCAACATCGACTCGCTCAAGAGCGGCGCGTCCCAGCGTGAGCTGGTGGAGCGCTTCGTCACCAAGCTCAACGCGCAGGAGGACCGGCTGGAGAGCATCGGCCGGGAGCTGGAGCGACTCGAAGAGGAGCGCACCCGCCTTCAGGCGGAGACGAACCAGCGCATCGAGTCGCTCTCCTACGAAGCGGACCTGTAGCTACTTCGCGTTCGCGCGGAACACCTCGCGGCCCGCGACCACCGTCAGCCGGACCTGCCCGGTGAGCAGGTCCGCCGGGGGCGCGTCCACCGGGTCCACCGACAGCGCCACGAAGTCCGCGTCCATGCCGGGCTTCAGCTGGCCACGCTGCGCTTCCGAGAAGGACGCGTACGCCGCGCCCACCGTGAAGCCCTCCAGCGCCTCCTGGCCGCTCAGGCGCTGATCCGGCTGCCACCCGCCCGGAGGCTGGCCGCTCGGGTCCTGCCGCGTGCGCGCCGCGTACAGCCCCGCGAGCACGTCCGGCCGCTCCACCGGGAAGTCGCTGCCCAGCGCCAGCACGGCGCCCGCGGCCTTCAGCTTCTGCCACGCATAGGCGCCCTGGATGCGCTCCGGGCCCACGCGCTTCTCCGCCCAGGGCATGTCGCTGGTGGCGTGCGTGGGCTGCACGCTCGCGACGAAGCCGTTCGAGCCCAGCCGGGTGATGTCCTCGGCCGTCATGATCTGCGCGTGCTCCACGCGGGGGCGCGCGTCCTTCTTCCCCGTGGCCGCCAATTCACGCAGCACCGTGTCCAGCACCAGCGTGTTGGCGCGGTCTCCAATCGCATGCGTCGCCACCTGGAAGCCCCTGCCCACGAAGGCGTGCACGCGCGAGGCGTACTCCTCCGGGGACAGCAGCAGCAGGCCGCGGTGGCCGGGCTCGTCGCTGTAGGCCGCGCCCAGCGCCGCGCCCCGGCTGCCCAGCGCGCCGTCCAGGAGGAGCTTCACCGCGCGCATCGTCAGGAGCTTCCCCTGGAAGGGGCCGTCCTTGAGGTACTGCACGTGCTCGTCCGTCTGGCCATCCGCCATGGCGTAGACGCGCAGGGGCAGGGTGCCCGCCTTGTCCCAGGCCTGGAGCAGGCGGAAGGTCCGCAGGTCCATGCCGGCGTCGTGCACGCCGGTGAGCCCCACGCGCGCGCAGTGCTCCAGCGCGGCGTGCATGCGCGCCTCGTGCTGCTCACGCGTGGGCGGGGGCAGCACCTTCATGACCAGGTCCATGGCGTTGTCGATGAGCACGCCGCTGGGGTCACCCTCCGGCAGGCGCACGATGGTGCCGCCCGCCGGGTCCTTCGTGTCGCGGGTGATGTTCGCGCGCTTGAGCGCCGCGCCGTTGAGCCACAGCGCGTGCCCGTCGATGCGCCACATCGCCACGGGCGTGTCCTTCAGGTGCTCGCCCATGTCGAAGAGGGTGGGGAAGCGCTGCGTGTCCCAGTCGTTCTGGTCCCAGCCCTGACCCACCAGCCAGTCGCCCTGGTACGCGGTGGCCGGCGCCTTCTCCAGCCGCTGGCGCACCTCCTCAAGCGACGTGGTGCCCTCCAGCCGCACGCTCGCGAGCGCCTGGCCCAGCCCGGCCAGGTGCCCGTGCGCGTCCGTGAGGCCCGGGACCACCGTCGCGTCGCCCAGCTCCACCACGCGCGCGGTGGTCCCCGCTGCGGCGAGCGCCTCCTCGCGCGTGCCCACGGCCAGCACCTTGCCGTCCTTCACGGCCAGGGCCTGGACCTCTGGCTTCGCCGCATCCAGCGTGCGGATGCGTTTGGCCACGTACACCGTGGGCGCGTTCGCGACCGCCTGCTCCGCGGTCGTTCCCTCCGGCACCCGCCGCGAACAGCCCGCGCCCGCCGACAGCACCAGCGCTCCCAGCATCCAACCGAGACGTCCTCGCATCATCCGCGCACCCGCCGTGATGGTTCGCCCGGGCAGGTCCTCCCGGGGCTTCGCGCGCGGCACTCTGACGCACGCCTCGCGCGACGGCCAGTCTTGTGAGCCTGTCTGGCGACTACCGCCCCACGCGCAGCGTGTATGTGTAGTCCACCGGCACGCCGAAGGGCGCCAGGGCCTGCACGCGCACCACGTGCTCCCCCGGGCTCAGCTGGAGCATCAGCCACCAGCCGTCCGTCACGCCGCGCTGCTCGCCTCCAATGAGGCACGGGTCCGGAATCCTCCCCACGAGGCTGGGGTCCGCGTCGAAGGTGAACAGGCCGCTGGTGTGGCGGTGGCGGCGGGTGTCCACGCGCTTTCCATCCACGGTGACCACCAGGTCCTGCGTGCCGTCGTTGAAGTCGAGCGCGCCCTGGCGCAGGAAGTCCTCCAGCGTCTGGCCCGGCGCCGGTTCGAAGGACGGGTCGGGGCACGGATAGTCATTGATGATGACCCACAGCGGCACCAGCACGGGCCGGTTGCGCGGCACACGGCAGGTGCGCTGGTACGTGGTGTCCAGGTCGTACGTGGGCACGAAGAAGACCGGGCCGTCCTGGTCCTGGCCGCAGTCCTGCTCCAGCCGCAGCATGGGGCTGCGGTCCGCCGGCACGCGGAAGTGCCACCGGTACCACTCCTTCGCCCACGCGGAGATGGGACGTCCGTGCACGCGGGCTCCCGGCGGCAGCACCACCGCGCCCAGCGCCTGCTCGGAAGCCCCTGGCTCCGCGGGCACTTCGTCTGGCATTGCCTCCGGCGCGCAAGCCGTGAGCACCGATACAGCCGATACAAGAATGATGTGTTTCAGCATGTGTGGACCCCTCGTTGAGAAGAGGGCTCCAACCTACGGACGCACGGGCGCGCGGGATTGTACGTGCTTGCGCGGCCCATGCCCGGCGTGCGCGGCGGCCCGGTACTCGCCGGGCGTCACGCCCAGGGTGCGCCCGAAGTGCTTGATGAGGTGGCTCTGGTCCGTGAAGCCGGCCGCGAGCGCCACCTCCGCCATGGGCAGCGGCCCCGCCAGCAGCTCCTGCGCGAGCCGCAGCCGCAGCGCCCGCTGGAACACCTGCGGCGTCTGTCCGAACTGACGGTGGAACGCGCGCACCAGGTGCCACGGGCTGAGCCCCGCGACGCGCGCGAGCATCTCCAGCGACAGGTTGCGCGTGGGGTGCGCCTCCAGCAGCTCGCGCGCCCGCTTCACGCCCCGCTCGCACGCGGTGGCCCGGCGCCGGTACAGCAGCCCCGCGTGCCTGCGCAGCAGCGCGACCAGCAATCCCAGCAGCCGCTCCTCGCGCTCCAGCAGGGACACGCCTCCGTCCTTCAGCGCGTCGAAGGTGACGGTGAAGCGCTCCATCAGCGCCGCGTCCTGGAGCATGGGGGACGCGAAGCCGGGCAGGGTGCCCGCGGGCGCTCCTGTCTCCTCCGCCGCGCGGATGAGCAGCGCGGGCGGGACGTAGAGGATGCGGTAGGCCCACCCGATGGTGGAGTCGGCGGCGCGGCCCTCGTGCATCTCACCCGTCGACACGGCGAGGAGGCTGCCCACCGAGGCCAACACCCGCTGCCCCTGGAGGTGCATCGACTGCGCGCCCGCGTCATAGGCAACCAGGGAGAAGACGTCATGCGAGTGTTTCGGAAAGGTCCACTGCGTGTAGGACGCCCGGTGGAGCTCCAGACCGGGCACCTCCGGAGCTACCCAGAAGCCGTCCTCTTGCTTCGTGCGTCGCATCTCCACCCCCCGGGTGGAAGCATAGGGACACGCGGCCCCGGAGGGCGTATGGAACAGCGCGTGAGCACCGTCACCCCTCGCGGCATCTGTTTCGACCTGGACGGCACGCTGGTGGACTCGCTGCCGGACATCATCGACAGCTTCCTCCACGGCTTCACGCACCACGGCCTGCCCGCGCCCTCTATCGCGGAGGTGCGCGCGCTCATCGGCCAGCCGCTGGAGGCCATGTACACGCGCTTCGCTCCGGAGCACGCCGCCTCGCTCTGCGTGGCCTACCGCGAGCACTACCCGCTCAACTTCCACCGGCGCTCCCGGCCCTTCCCCGGCGTGGAGCGCGTGCTGCGCACGCTGCGCGAGCGGGGCTACCTGCTCGCCGTCGCCACCACCAAGCGCGGCGACATGGCCCGGCGCTTCGTGGACGCGATGGGGCTGGGCGGCCTGCTGCACCACGTGCAGGGCACGGACGGCTTCCCGCACAAGCCCGCGCCGGACGTCATCCACCACGCCCTGAAGGCGCTGGGCACCGGCGGCCTGTGGATGGTGGGCGACACCACGCTGGACCTGCGCGCGGGCCGGGCCGCGGGCCTCAAGACCTACGCCGTCACCTGGGGCACGCACGCCCAGGAGGAGCTGGCCACCGCCTCACCGGACGAGCTCCAGCCGGACCTGGAGCGGCTGCTGCACCACCTGCCGCCGCTCGTCTGAGCTTCAGTGCTGCGTGCGCGGCTGGAGCGCCTGCACCTGGCGCACCTGCTGACGGCTGTTGAGCGGCAGCGACGGCAGCGTGAGCTGATCCAGCTCACGCGGGCCGATGAACTGCACCACGTCCTTGCGGAAGAGCAGGTCCAGCGTCCAGCCCATGGCCACGCGCACCTTCGTCTCCAGCCTCGGCAGCTTGAACAGGTAGACGGTGCGCCAGAGCACCCACGCGAAGGTGCCGGAGAACTTCAGCCCCAGGATGCGCGCCACGCCCGAGCGCTGGCCAATGGCGGCCAGCTGTCCCAGCATCTTGTAGCGGAACGCCTTGCCCGGCTGACCCTTCAGCGCCGCGCACACGTTGCGCGCCACCGTCAGGCCCTGGCGCAGCGCGTGCTGCGCGGTGGGCGGGCAGGGCTTGCCTCCGTTGGTGAGGTCCGGGACCGACGCGCAGTCGCCCAGCGCCCACACACCCGGGAAGCCGGGCACCTCCATGCGCTCGTTCACCTTGAGCCGCCCGCGCTCCTTCTCGCACGGCAGCGTGGACAGCAGGGACGGCGGCGTGACGCCCGCGGTCCACACCACCGTCTTGGTGGGCACCACCGTGCCGTCCGGCAGCTCCACGCCGGCCTCCGTCACGTCCTTCACGTGCACGCCGGTGCGCACCTCGATGCCGTGCTCGATGAGCTTCTTTCGCGTGTACGCGCCCAGGTCCTCGCCCAGCTCCGGCAGCACCTCCTGGCCGCCGTGCACCAGCATCACGCGCACGTTGGAGTGCTGGATGTTGGGATAGAAGGGCAGGGCGCCGTGGATGAAGTCGTTGATGGCGCCCGCCGTCTCCACGCCCGCGAAGCCGCCGCCCACCACCACGAAGGTGACGATGGCGTTGCGCGCGCCCGTCGTCACGCAGTCCGCGTCCGCCTCCTCCAGCCGGTCCACCAGGCAGTTGCGCAGCAGCATCGCGTCGCCCAGCGTCTTCATGGTCAGCGTGTAGTCGCGCGGGCCCGGCTTGCCGAAGAAGTTCGTCTCCGACCCCATGGCCAGCACCACGTAGTCGTACTCCAGCGTGTGGCTGTGGCCGTCCAGCCCGCCGTGCGCCACGGTGACCCGCTTCGATTCCAAATCCAGCCCGCTGACGTCACCCTCCACGAACGTCAGGCGCGGCAGCAGCTTGCGCAGCGAGATGACGATGGCGGTCGCGTTCAGGTCGCTCGCCGCCACCTCATGCAGCATGGGCGTGAAGAGGAAGAAGTTGTCGCGGCTGACGAGCGTCACCTCCACGTCGTCCCGCTTCCCCAGCTGCCGCTCCAGGTGCAGCGCCGCGTACATCCCCGCGAAGCCGCCCCCCAGGATGAGCACCCGCTTGCGCGGCGGCGCCGCCTGCACGCACACCCCTTTCGACTTCTCGTCCGCCCCCATGCCCGCCTCCTCAAGGCGCGAAGAACACCCACGTCAATGTCGGGGCGCCCTGTCGCGTCCGCATCCCAGGCCGGCGGAGGCCTGTCCGCCTGCCCGGCCCTAGGGGTGGTTCGGGTGCATGCGGTGCCGCCACGTCGTGCGCTGGGACGTGTAGCGGGGGTTTTCGAAGAGCTTGATCAACACCATCCCCGCCACGAACCCGCCGATGTGCGCCCAGACGGCCACGCCGCCGGACACCTCCGGCCGCAGCGTCATCAGCTGCGGCAGGCCGGTGATGACCTGGAGCACGAACCACCACAGCAGCACGGCCCACGCGGGGATGGGGATGACGCGGATGAGGATGACGATGATGAACAGCATGTTCACCCGCACGCGCGGGTAGAGCACCAGGTACGCGCCCAGCACGCCCGCGATGGCGCCGGACGCGCCCACCGTGGGCACCGGCGACGTGGGGTCCACCGCCACGTGCGCGGCCGCCGCCACCAGCCCGCACAGCAGGTAGAACACGAGGAAGCGCAGGCGCCCCATGCTGTCCTCGATGTTGTTGCCGAAGACCCAGAAGAACAGCACGTTGCCCAGCAGGTGCCCCCAGCTGCCGTGCAGGAACATGGACGTGAGCGGCGTGAGGCGGTTGATGGACTCGTCATCCACCACGCACGCCAGCCCATCCCCCAGCGGCACCGCCAGCCCCAGCGGCGCGCGGCCCGTCAGCTCCCCGGGCACCAGGCCCAGCTCGCAGATGCTGGTGGCCAGCGCCACCACGTTGAACCCCGCCCCCTGGAAGAACACCCAGGTCAGCCCCAGGGCCGCGAGCAGGAGGTACGTCATCACCGGGGTGCGCAGGGTCGGGTTGTCGTCGCTGATGGGAATCATGTCCGCCCGCCAGCATGGCCCCGGCGCCGGCCCTCCGGACGGCTTCGTGGGGACGGATGTGAGGCGCCGGACGCATCACCGGAAGGCACGGGGGCTCTAGCCAAATGAAGGTTGCCCTTTGGGGGTGACCCGCTCCCGGAAGGGCCCGGACTTGGCATCCAGGCCCGCGCCGGGCGAAATTCCGCAGCCGTCTTCCTTCGCATGGAGTCCGGAGCAATGAATCCGTCCAAGTCGTCCCGCGCCTCGGCGCTGCTCGTGGTGTCCGTCCTCGCCCTCGCCTTCAGCGGCTGTGCCGCGCGCCGCCAGCAGGCGTACCTGGAGGACAAGGCGATGGGGCACGTCTACCGCAAGCCCATCGCGGAGGTGTGGCCAGAGGCCCTCGCCCTGCTCAAGGAGAAGGGCTTCTCCGTGACCAAGGGCCAGGGCGGCTTCGAGACCACCACCGAGTGGCTGATGACCAGCGCCCCCTCGTCCCTGGGCACGTCCTACGCGCGCTACCTGGTGCGCGGCTTCGAGCGCGGGCCCGGCCAGTGCGCGGTGGAGTTCCGCCGCCAGGACCGCTCCGAGTCCCGCGCCGCGGATGACACCGGCGGCCGCGGCAGGGACATGGGCGAGAGCGCGGTCGGCGCAGGCGGCTCCCAGATGCGCCGCGACTCCGAGCTGGAGTGGGAGCTGCTCCAGAAGGTGGACCCGGACGCCGCCACCGCCCTCAAGGCCGAGGCGAAGAAGGCCGAGTAGCCCGCCGCCGCGCGCGACTCCCACGTCAGTCGCGCAGCGGCAGCTCCACGGTGAGGCCGTCGTGAGCCACCTCCACCGGCCCCTTGAAGGCCTCGCGCGCCTGCGTGAGCAACCGTCCGGGGTCGGTGTCGTGGCGGCTGGACAGGTGGGTGAGGATGAGCCGCTTCGCCCCCGCCTCCCTCGCCACCTGGCCCGCCTCCCGCGCGGTGGAGTGCCGCGTCTCCACGGCGCGCGCCTGCTCGTCGTCGGAGAAGGTGGACTCGTGCACCAGCAGGTCCGCGTCCCTCGCCGCCTGCACCAGCGCGGGGCAGGGCCGCGTGTCGCCGGAAATCACCAGCCGGCGCCCGGACCGGGACTCGCCCAGCACGTCCTCCGGCTTCACCACGCGCCCGTCCGGCAGCGTGACGGCCTCGCCCTTCTGCAGCTTCCCGAAGGACGGCCCCTCCGGCACGCCCAGCTCCCGCGCCTTCTCCAGGTGGAATCTCCCCGGGCGCCCGTCCTCCGCCAGCACGTAGCCCAGCGCGTGGATGCGGTGGTCCACGCCCACCGCCTGCACGGTGTAGCCATTGCGGCGCACCGCGTCCCCGTCCTTCAGCTCGTGGATTTCGACCGGGAAGGCCAGCGACTCCAGCCCCAGGTGCACGGCCTGGTGCAGGAGCCTGCGCGCCGGGGGCGGCCCGTACAGGTGCATGGGCGCGGTGCGGCCCATCATCCCCAGCGTGCGCAGGAAGCCGATGATTCCCAGGTAGTGGTCGGCGTGGAAGTGCGTGAAGAACGCCGCGTCCACGGTGAAGCCCGTGCCGAAGCGCACCATCTGCCGCTGGCTGCCCTCGCCACAGTCGAAGAGGAGCAGATCCGCGTCCGCCTTCACCGCCAGGCCGGACAGGCCCCGATGCAGGGTGGGCTGCGCGGCGGAGGTGCCGAGGAAGGTGAGCCTCAATAGGGACATGCCGGCGCTTCCCACGTCGAGAGTGGCCTCCTCGCACGCGTGGAGTCAGTCCTCACGCGCGCGTTCCCGGGGGCATTTACCAGGGTGTGAAGGGGCGTGCTATGCAGCCGGCCCTTTCGGACCCGCCCCCATGCCTGATTCCCTGACGGTCGGCCCCACGGCCGACCCCCGCCGAGTGAAAGCCCAGGACGGCCGCCTGCTCGCCGTCCCTGAGGGCTGGGCCCTGCTCCCCCCCGGCGACGCCGGCCTCACCCGCCGCGTGAAGGCCGCCGGCCCCACCTGGACCGTCGTGGAGAAGGTGGGCCGCAAGCTCTTCTCCCGGGGCGTGTGGGCGCCGGAGGCCCACATCGTCCACGCCAAGGCCGCCCTGGAAGAGGAGCGCGCCACCCCCGCCTACGCGAAGAAGCTGGCCCAGGGCCGCGAGCGCCGCGCCAGGGAGCAGGCCGAATACGAGGTCGACTTCGCCAACGCCGTCCTGCGCTTCCTCGCCTTCAGCCCCGCGTGGCTCCCCCACGCCAAGCGCCTGGCCGTGATGGTGGCGGGCCACGCCACCCCCGTGGGCAGCGGCACCGTGGCCCGCACGGAGCGCATCCCCATCGAAAGGCGCGCGGAAGCGGCCGTCATCGCCTGGATGCGCCACCAGACCACCGGCTACGACGACATGCGCATCGCCCGGGTGAAGGGCGCCCGCCGCGAGGTGCGCCGCGAGCTGGCGGAGGTGTCCCGCGCCATCCTGGATTTGCACCGCCGGGACGCCCCCCACGCCCCGCCCGGG
>NZ_RAWL01000256.1:0-12532 GCF_003668885.1 Corallococcus sp. AB049A
GGCCGGCCGCTGGCGGTGGGCGGTGGCGCCGCGTCACTGGTGGTGGCCCTGCTGGTGATGCTGCTGGGCGGTGACCCGTCCGACGTGCGGATTGGCACGCGCGGCTCTCCGTATTCGCAGCCGGGCACGGGCGGCTCCGGGAACGTGGACCCCCAGGAGGAGCAGCTGAAGGACTTCGCCTCCGTGGTGCTCGCGGACACCGAGGACACCTGGCCCGGTCTGCTGGAGCCCCAGGGCATCCGCTACGTGCAGCCGCACATGGTGCTCTTCTCCGGCGCGGTGCAGTCCGCGTGCGGCGCGCAGGAGAGCGCGGTGGGGCCGTTCTACTGCCCGGGCGACCAGAAGGTGTACCTGGACCTGAGCTTCTTCGACGAACTGGAGAGCCGCTTCGGCGCGCCCGGTGACTTCGGCCGCGCGTACGTCATCGCGCACGAGGTGGGGCACCACGTGCAGAACCTGATGGGCGTCTCCCGCAAGGTGCAGTCGCTGCGAAACCGCGTGAGCGAGGAGCAGGCCAACCAGCTGTCCGTGATGACGGAGCTCCAGGCGGACTGCTTCGCCGGCATCTGGGCCCACCACGCGCAGAAGGCGCGCAACATCCTGGAGCAGGGCGACGTGGAGGAGGGCCTGGGCGCCGCCAGCGCCGTGGGCGACGACACCCTCCAGAAGCGCGCCCGGGGCCACGTCGTCCCCGAGTCCTTCACCCACGGCTCCGCCGCGCAGCGCATGACCTGGTTCAAGCGCGGCCTGGAGCAGGGGACGCTGGAGGCGTGCGACACCTTCAACGCCGGCCGGTAGGTGCCCCGGGCATCGGCATGCGCTGCTGCTGCGTGCCGATGAGCGGCTGCTGAAGCTGGTACGTCCCGTTGAGCGGCTGCTGCAGTTGGTACGAACCGTTGAGTGGCTGCCGCAGCTGGTACGTCCCGATGAGCGGCTGCTGGAGCTGGTACGAACCGACGAGCGGCTGCTGCAGCTGGTACGTCCCGTTGAGCGGCTGCTCCAGTTGATACGAACCGGCGAGCGGCTGCTGGAAGCCGCTCTCCGCGGGTGGCTGATACCAGTAATTGTTCCAGAAGGTGCTGTCGCCGGATTCGCTTGTCAGTGATTGCCGGTCATCCAGGTTCTGCGAGTCATTGCCCTGGGGGGCATCCATCGCTTCGTCCTGCTGCGCCAGGACCGTGACCGGACCGGACGCGAGCGCCACCACCAGGGTCACCAGGGGGCCCGTGCGCATGGGAGTCTCCTTCCTCGGGCCGCGGGAGAGGGAAACGGACGCCACGGCCTCCTTCTCAAGATGACCGCGCGGGTCGGCTCCGGCGAGCACGGCGCACGGCGTCCATGCCTGCCCGGGCGCCATTCATGGGGCCGTGCGTCATTCGCCTTCCGAACACATTGCGAACGATAGGCTTACCGCCTGCGCGTGCTTTTTCCTGCGTGGCCAAAGGGGCGCTGCGTCAAAATACAAACGTGAAACTTGTACTTGTCGTCCGTGTGTCTTTGCTCCGAGCATGCCGCCTTCCCGCTGCTTCGCGGGTCGCGGGCGCTTCCCCGTGGCCCATGCGGAGCGGCTTCGCGGAGGAACGACATGCCCCGTTTGCAGTGGACACGCGCTACGTGCGCGACCCTTCTGGCCCTGGTGGGGGCCCTCTCGTTGACCGCCTGCTCGGATGACGAAGACAACAAGCCGGACCCGGGCGGCCCGAAGGTGGACGCGGGGACGGACGCGGGCACGGAGACGGACGCCGGCACCGACGCGGGCCCCACCGTGGACACGGGCATTCCCTGGGACGGCGGCAGCGCGGGCGACTTCTCCTGCGAGGGCAAGACCCAGACGACGTTGAACTTCGCGCCGGGCCAGGAGGAGGCGCTCCAGGACCAGGTGAACACGCTGGTGGAGTGCACCACCATCACCCTGGCGCCGGGCACGTACACCTTCGACAACGCCATCACCATCCGCCAGAACGGCATCACGCTGGTGGGCGCGGGCAAGGGCGCGAAGGGCGAGGGCACGGGCGGCGCGCAGAGCACGGTGCTGGTGTTCACCGGCGCCGCGGCGAACTCCAACGGCCTGGACGTGGTGGGCAACCGCTTCACGGTGAGCGACCTGGCGGTGTGGAACGCGAAGAAGGACGCCATCCGCGTGGAGTCCTCCACGGACGTGGTGATGCGCCGCGTGCGCACCGAGTGGGAGCAGGCCGACAATGAGAAGAACGGCAAGTACGGCCTGTACCCGGTGAAGTCCAAGTACGTCCTCATCGAGGACTGCGAGGCGTACAACGCCGCGGACGCGGGCATCTACGTGGGCCAGACGCAGTACGCCGTCGTGCGCAACAGCGTGGCGAAGCAGAACGTGGCGGGCATCGAGATCGAGAACACCCAGTACGCCTACGTGCTGGGCAACACGGCCCAGGACAACACCACGGGCCTGGTGGTGTTCGACCTGCCGGGCAACCCCATCCGGGGCTCCGACATCCGGGTGAAGAACAACATCATCACCGGCAACAACCGGAACAACTTCGCCTCCGTCGCGGCCAGCAGCAGCACGGTGTCGCAGGTGCCGGCGGGCACGGGCACGTTCATGCTGGCGTCGCGCCGCGTGGAACTGACGGGCAACACCTGGGGCAACAACAACACGGTGGACGTGGCGGTGCTGAGCGGCCTCACCATCGAGAAGGACCCCGCGCAGTGGGCGGCGGGTGGCCTCAACTTCGCGAGCGCGGACGTCTACGTCCACGGCAACATCTTCCAGGGTGGCAGCGGCGACAACGTGGACAACGGCAACCTGAGCCCGCAGCTGCGTCCTCTGGGCGCGGCCCTGGCGGCGCTCTACGCCTACGGCGAGACGAAGGGCTCGCTGGGCGTGGAGCACCTGGTGTGGGACGGCGTGGATCCGTTCGGCCATGACCGCACGCAGGTGAACCCCATCAACATCTGCTTCGTCGAGAACACGCTGCCCTCGGGCACCGGCAACGTCATCGCGGACCTGGACCTGGTGGCGGCGGGTGCGCTCGTGGCCAAGGGCAACTTCGCGGGCGGGTGGGCCCTCACGCGGCACTACCCGGCCGACAAGGCGGAGTTCAACTGCGCGGGCTTCACCCCCGCGCTGACGATTGGCGACAACATCCAGCCGTAACAGCGGTCAGGGAGCGTGACACCCATGTGGACGCCGTTCGTGAACCCCCGTCTTCCCGTGGTGCTGCTGGCGCTGTCGCTGGCGGCCTGCGGTTCCTCCGACCCGGAGAATCCCGGGCGCACACCCGACTCGGGGACTCCCGTGTCGGATGCCGGAACGGGGGACGCGGGGGTTCCCGACGCGGGTGATCCGGACGCGGGCACGGATGCTGGAACGGCCGACGCGGGCGTTCCGGACGCCGGGCCCGTGGACGCGGGCCCTCCGCTGGCCATCCCCAACGCGCTGTCGGGCTTCGGGCTGTTCACCGGGAGCCCGGCGGACGGCGGCCTGGTTCCGGTGGAGGGCAACGTGCCCTACACCCTGACCACGCCGCTGTTCTCCGACTACGCGGTCAAGTCACGCACCCTCTTCATCCCCCCCGGAAAGACAGCGCACTACGAGCCCGTGGCCGCGCTGGACCTGCCGGTGGGGACGCTCATCACGAAGACGTTCGCCTTCCCGGCGGACATGCGGAACCCGGACCAGGACGTGCGGGTGATCGAGACGCGCGTCCTGGTGCGCCAGCCCTCCGGCTGGGAGGCGTGGCCGTACGTCTGGAACACGGAGCAGACGGAGGCCACGCTGGCCACCGGCGGCCGGACGCGCGACGTGACGTTCATCGACCTGAAGGGGGAGACCCGGTCGTTCAAGTACGCGGTGCCCTCCAAGAACCAGTGCCAGCAGTGCCACCACCTGGTGGACGACGTGGGCGCGCAGGTGATGCACCCCATTGGCGTGAAGGCGCGCTACCTGCACCGCACGAACACCTACGGCGGCGTGGAGCGTGATCAGCTGGAGTACCTGGCGTCGCTGGGCAAGCTGGACGGGCTGCCCGCTCCGGCGCAGCTGCCCAAGGCGCCGGACGCGTTCGACACCCAGGCGGCGAGCCTGGACACGCGGGCGCGCACGTACCTGGACATCAACTGCGCGCATTGCCACAACCCGAAGGGCACGGCGGGCATCACCAGCCAGCTGTTCCTCAACTTCGACAACGCCAGCGTGTTCAGCCTGGGCGAGTGCAAGCGCCCCGGCTCCGCGGGCGCGGGCGTGGGCGGCGAGTTCGACATCGTCCCCGGCAACCACGCGGAGTCCATCCTCTGGTACCGGATGCACACGGAGGAGTCCGGCAAGATGATGCCGCAGATTGGCCGCACGATTCACCACGCGGAGGGCTCGCAGCTCATCGCGGACTGGATCGACTCCATGCCCGCCAAGACCTGCAAGTAGCGCTCAGGCGGCCGGCGACGGGGGCGGGGGTTCCTCCTCCAGCCCCACGTTGCTGGACGCGCGGTTGTAGACGGCCAGGTCCAACAGGCCCTCCTCGCGCGCCACCAGCACGGGCACCAGCATCTGCCCGGTGACGTTGGTGAGGGTGCGCATCATGTCCAGCACCCGGTCGATGGCGAGCAGGTAGCCCAGCCCCTCCAGGGGCAGCCCCGCGGCGCTGAGGACGACGGTGGTCATCACCACCGCCGTGCCGGGCACGCCCGCGGTGCCGAAGCTGCCCAGCACGGACGCCAGCAGGATGATGAAGAGCTGCGGCGCGGACAGCGTCAGGCCGAAATACTGGGCGATGAAGAGCGACGTCATGGCCGGGTAGATGGCGCCGCAGCCGTCCATCTTGATGGTGGCGCCCAGCGGCACCGCGAACGCCGCGTAGTCGCGGTTGACGCCCAGGTTGTGGGTGACGCTGCGCAGGGCCACCGGCATGGACGCGAAGCTGGAGGAGCTGACGAACGCCACCTGCATGCCCGGCGCGGCGCCCCGGAAGAAGCGCAGCGGGTTGAGGCCGTGCGCGGCCAACAGGCCCCCGTACACGAAGACGACGTGCACCGCGCACGCGAGGTACAGCGTGAGGACGAAGGTGCCCAGGGGCAGCAGGCGCTCGAAGCCGTAGGTGCCCACCAGCGCGGCGATGAGACCGAAGGTGCCCAGCGGCGTCAGCTCCAGCACGAAGCGGGTGACTTGAATCATGGCCTCGCTGGCCTCGCCCACGAGCTTGCGCAGCCGCTCCGTGCGCTCCCCCAGCTTCACCAGCGCGAAGCCCAAGAGGCCCGCGAAGAAGATGACCTGGAGCATCTTGCCTTCGGACAGCGCGGCGAACGGGTTGGTGGGCACCACGTCCAGGAGCACCTGCACCGGGCCGGGCACCTGGCGGGGCTTGTAGTCCGTGGCCGCCTGGAGCGTGCCCACGCCCACGCCCGGCTTCGTGAGGGCGGCGGTGCCCAGGCCCACGCCCACGGCGAGCGCGGCGGTGACGGCGAACCAGAGGAAGGTGCGGCCCCCCAGCGCGGCCATGCTCTTCTGCCCGCGCAGCGCGGACACCGCGTGGATGACGGCGAAGAACACCAGCGGCGTGGCGATCATCCGGATGAGCTGGACGTAGAGCGTGCCCAGCGGCTGGAGCCACACCCCGGCGCGGTCTCCCAGCGCCCACCCGGCGAGCGCGCCCAGCACGAAGGCGCCCAGCACGCGCTGCCAGAAGGGAATGCGGAACCAGCGGGCCCAGAGCTTCATCGCGCGACACCTCTTGCGGCGGTGGACCGGCGGAACCTAACTCCCTCGCGGGTCCGGCGCCGCGTTCCTCATCCGGGGGACGCCCCACAGCATTGCGGCGGGTTTCCCGCCCCCCTAGGCTCCTGCCTGCTTTTCCCCCCAATCCCAAGCCAGGAGTGCTCCCGTGAAATTCACGAGCAAGGACGTGTCGAAGCTGCTGGAGGAAGTGAGCGGGTCCGAGGACCTGATGGCCCACGCCTGCGCGACGTCGTACCTCAACGGGCAGCACTACACCTGGAATGGCACGCAGTGGGTGGGCACCTACTACCCGCAGCTCAAGTACCCCGTGGGCGAGGACTCCAGCGGCTCCTGCTAGGGAAGGTCCCGAGGCCCTGCCCCCATGAAGGTCGCCATCGTGGACAGTGGTGTGTCGGTGGGCTTCCTTCGCGGGGAGGGGCTGTCGCTTTCCGGAGCCGCGAGCTTCACGGTGGACCGGGAGGCGCGGCGCCTGGAGTCCCGCGTCTATTCGCGTGAGGAGCTGGCGGCCTGGCGCGACGGCGCCTGTGCGTTGGACGACCTGGAGGACGCGCACGGCCACGGCACCGCGGTGCTGAGCATCCTGGCGGAGCAGGGCCGCCGTCCCGGTGTCGACGTGGAGTGGTACGTCGCGCGCGTGCTGGACGGGCGGATGCGCGGGGACTCGCTGTGCCTGCTGGAAGCGCTGGAGTGGCTGACGCAGGACGTGCGGCCGGACGTCATCAACCTGAGCCTGGGCACCGTGGGCCGCGCCTTCGAGGCGCCCCTCACCGCGCTCCTGGAGCGCGCGGTGGAGCAGGGCAGCCTGGTGCTCTGCGCGGCGGGCCCCGTGTCCGGGCTGCCGTCCGGGCTGCCGACGGTGGTGACGGTGGCGGACGCGGCCATGGCCCACGCGCTGAGGAAGGGCGACATCGTGGACCACGTCGAGGCCGCGGCCACGGTGCGGCTGTACGCGGACGGCGCCTTCCACGAGCGCCCCCTCACCAGCAGCTACGCCTGCGCGCTGGCGGCGGCGCGGGTGCTGCGCGAGGGCTGTCCTCCCGGATGGCGGCACGTCACCGCGTCGCGGCGGACGCGGTGACGTTCACCTTCCGGTGAAGCCTCAGGCCGGGACGCGGGTGTTGTCCTTGCGGTCCCAGTGACGGTGCCGCGCGAGCGCCGCGGAGAACGCGGTGGCCAGCGCGGTGCCCGCGCCCGCCTTGGAGCCCGCGACGACGCCGGGCGCGGCCGGGTCGATTTCACAGGCCTTGAGCAGGTCCTCCGCGTCCTTGGACGCGCCCACCGTCTTGCAGTGCAGGTAGGCCTCCTGCACGAAGTGGCGCGACTCGCCGTCCTTCTTCAGCGTGGCCACGCTCGCGGCGCCGCCGGGGATGAAGACGCCGTCGTACTCCACGGAGGCGGTGGTCATGGCGCTCTTGTCCACCGGCACGTCCTTGCCGTTGGCGGCCTTCACCGTGCCCAGGCGCTTGGCGATGATCTTCACCTTCGCGCCCTGCGCCTCCAGCTCCTTGCGCACCGCCATCAGCTCATCCGCGTCCACGCCGTCCGCGACGAGCACGCCAATCTTCCGCGTCTTGATGGACGGCGGCGTGGTCATCTTCATCGCCTCCATGCTCAGCGCCTTGGACGCGGGCGGGCCCTTGGGCGTCACGGGCGTGGCCTTGGGCGCGGGCAGGCCCAGCCCTTCCGCCACGGCGGACACCAGCAGGGCGTCAATCTTCGCGAAGTGCTCCAGCACGCGCTCCTGGATGGCCTTCGTCTCCACCTTGCCCAGCTCGAAGCGGCACGCGTCGATGAGGTGCTCCTGCTCCGGCCCGGACAGGCTGCGGAAGAAGAGCGCGGCCTGGCTGTAGTGGTCGTTGAAGGAGGCGGCGCGCTCGCGGATCTTCTGTCCGCTCACGGGCTCCGGGTGGTGCACGAAGCCGCCCTGCTTCTGGGACGCGAGGAACGGGCAGCCGCCGCCCAGCGAGTTGGGGAAGTAGTTGGCGCGGCCCACGTTGCTCGTCTGGCGGTGGAAGCCGTCCTGCTGGTGGTTGTGCACCGGCGCCACCGGGCGGTTGATGGGGATCTCCGCGAAGTTCGGCCCGCCCAGGCGCGTCAGCTGCGTGTCCAGGTACGAGAAGAGCCGCGCCTGCATCAGCGGATCATCCGTGAAGTCGATGCCCGGCACGATGTTGGACACGCAGAAGGCGACCTGCTCCGTCTCCGCGAAGAAGTTGGTCGGGTTGCGGTTGAGCGTCATCTTGCCCACCGGCTGCACCGGGGCGATCTCCTCCGGGATGAGCTTGGTCGCGTCCAGCAGGTCCACGCCCAGCGCCTGCGCGTCCTTCTCCTCGAGGATTTGAACGCCCAGCTCGTACTCGGGGAAGTCCCCCTGCTCGATGGCCTCGAAGAGGTCGCGGCGGTGGAAGTCCGGGTCCTTGCCCGCGAGCTTCTGCGCTTCGTCCCAGACGAGCGAGTGCGTGCCGAGCAGCGGCTTCCAGTGGAACTTCACGAAGCGCGAGGTGTTCTTCTCATCCACGAAGCGGAAGGTGTGGACGCCGAAGCCCTGCATCATCCGGAAGCTGCGCGGGATGGCGCGGTCGGACATGATCCACATGATCATGTGCATGGTTTCCGGGACGAGCGACACGAAGTCCCAGAACGAGTCATGCGCCGTCTGCGCCTGGGGAATCTCGTGGTGGGGCTCCGGCTTGGCGGCGTGGACGACGTCGGGGAACTTGATGCCGTCCTGGATGAAGAAGACGGGGATGTTGTTGCCCACCAGGTCGAAGTTGCCTTCCTCCGTGTAGAACTTCACCGCGAAGCCGCGCACGTCGCGCACGGTGTCCGCGGAGCCACGCGAGCCCGCGACGGTGGAGAAGCGCACGAACACGGGCGTCTTCTTGGACGGGTCCTGGAGGAACTTCGCGCGGGTGTACTTCGCCTGGGATTCGTAGGGCTGGAAGTAGCCGTGGGCGGCCGAGCCGCGCGCGTGCACGACGCGCTCGGGGATCCGCTCGTGGTCGAAGCGGGTCAGCTTCTCGCGGAGGTGGAAGTCCTCCAGCAGCGTGGGGCCGCGAGCGCCAATCTTGAGCGAGTCGTCGGTGTGCTCGACGCGGATGCCCTGGTCCGTGGTGAGGAAGTTGCCCGTGGGCTCCGAGCGGTTCCTCGCGAGCTGCTGGTCCTTGCTGTTCTCGTCGACCTGAACCGCGTCCGGATGCTTCTGTGAGGTCACCGCGCTGCCTCCTTCAAGGGGGGCGTGCAGGGTGCCGGACGCGGCGGAGGCCGCACGTCTTGTGTCCCGGGTGTGGGTGGTGCAGGACGCAAGACGGCGGCTGTGTCCGGTGGCGTTCGTTCGCGACGTTGGCCAGCGAGCGTCAGGCGTCCTTCGCCAGGCGCACCAGCATCTTGCCGGTGTTGTCCCCGCGCAGCAGGCCGATGAAGGCGTCGGGGGCCTTGTCCAGGCCGTCCACGACGGTGGCGACGTCCTGGACCTTGCCCTCGCGCAGCCACTGGCCCATGTCGCGCAGGAAGTCCGCGCGGCGGGCGGCGTGGTCGCCGACGATGAAGCCCTGGAGGGTGAGGCGCTTGCCCACGGCGAGGAACAGGTTGCGCGGGCCGGGCGTGGGGGCGGTGGCGTTGTACACGGAGATGGCGCCGCACAGGACGATGCGGCCGTGGTTCTTCATCAGGCCGATGGCGGCCTCCAGGTGGTCGCCGCCGACGTTGTCGAAGTAGACGTCGATGCCTTCGGGGCAGGCCTTGGCCAGGGACTCGGCGATGGGGGTGGTTTTGTAGTCGAGGGCGGCGTCGAACTTCAGGTCGTCGCGCAGGTGCTTCACCTTCGCCTCCGAGCCGGCGCTGCCCACGACGCGGCAGCCCTGGATGCGGGCAATCTGGCCCACGACGCCGCCCACGGCGCCCGCGGCGGCGGACACGAAGACGGTGTCACCGGCCTTGGGCTTGCCGAGGTCGAGCAGGCCCACGTACGCGGTCATGCCCGGCATGCCGAGCACGCCGAGGTACGCGGAGAGGGGGCCCACGGAGGGGTCGGCCTTCTGGTAGTGCTTCGCGGGGGCGACGGCGTAGTCGCGCCAGCCGCCGGTGCCGCCGACGACGAAGTCGCCTTCCTTGAAGTCAGGCGAGCGCGAGCGGAGGACCTGGCCCACGCTGCCTCCGTCGAGGACTTCGCCCAGCTTGAAGGGCGGGACGTAGGACTTCGCGTCGTTCATGCGGCCGCGCATGTACGGATCCACGGACATGAAGTGGTTGCGCACGAGGACCTGGCCCTCGGCGGGTTCCGGGACGGAGACGGTGACGGTCTCGAAGTTGTCCGGAGTGGGTTCACCGTGCGGGCGGGACTTCAGGCGGATTTCACGTCCCTGGAGCGGCGTGGCCATGAGGGGGCCTTTCGTGAAGGTAGAGGAGATCGCGGGCCTTCTAACCGCCGCGTGGGGGCGCGGCAGGGAATTCATTTGAGATGCCTAGGGTAGGGCGCAGGACGTGTGCCCTGTCATGTCGGACGGGCGTGCTAGCTCGTGCCGTCATGGATAGAGTGGTGGGCGGCGAGGATTGGGGAGACGCGATGGGAAAGAAACCCGCGACCTATGCGGACCTGGAGGCGCTTCCCGACCATGTCGTGGGGGAGATCGTCGCGGGGGAGCTGTATGCGAGCCCTCGGCCGACAATGCGGCATGGCACGGTGACCCACCGTTTGGGGGGCGAACTCCTGGGGCCCTTCGAGCGGGGACGGGGTGGTCCCGGCGGATGGTTCCTCATGGAGGAGCCGGAGCTGCACTTGGGAGAGGACGTCCTGGTTCCGGATGTCGCGGGATGGCTGTTGGAACGGATGCCTGATGTTCCAGAAACAGCTGCGACGTCTCTCGCGCCGGACTGGGTCTGCGAGGTGCTGTCGCCGTCTACCCGGAAGCTGGATCGAGAAGCGAAGATGCCGGTGTACGCGCGCGAGGGTGTACGGCATGTCTGGTTGATGGATCCGCGCACGAGCACGTTGGAGGTGTTCGGCCTGCGGGACGGCCGGTACGAAGTGCTGCTCACGCATGTCGGGGATGCTCCCGTGCGCGCGGCGCCCTTCGACGCGGTGGAATTGGACCTCGCGTTCATCTGGGGCCGCAGGGCAAGCTGACGGAGCCGTTCGGTTCCTGTTGCTGGTTCACGGAAGGCGGCCGGACGAGCACGGATTCTGGTGCACGGGGGCTCGATGCGCGGGAGGCTTGTGCGCATGCCGCTGTCTCCGTTCTCGCTCCTCATCGCGCTGGGTGCCGTGCTCGGGCACCTGTACCTGTTCCGGCGGCTGGTGTGGAACCTCACGTCCCGCCGTGGGATCCGGCTCGTCGCCGCGCTCGTGCTGGGCTTCATGACGCTGGTGCTGATTGCCCGGCGGTATCTGCAGCGCACGCTCCCGGAGGCCCCTGGCGACGTCGTGGAGCTGGTGTCCTATTCGTGGATGGGCGTGGCGCTGTGCCTGGTGCTCGCGCTCGCGGGGATCGACGTGGGCCGGGCCGTGCTCGCGTTGGGACGCCGGCTCCGGCCTGCCCCCGCCGTGGATGTCGAGCGCCGCCGCTTCCTGTCCCAGGCCACCGCCGGTGGGGCGCTCGCCCTGGGTGGCGGCCTGGCGGGCTATGGGAGCTGGCGCGCGTTCACCGCTCCAGAGGTCACCGAAGTGGTGATTCGCATTCCGAAGCTGCCCCGCTCACTGGATGGCTTCACCATCGTGCAGCTCACCGACCTGCACGTGGGCCCCTTCATCCAGCGGCGCTTCATGGACGAACTGGTGCGCCGGGCCAATGCGCTCAAGCCGGACCTGGTCGCCATCACCGGCGACCTCGTGGACGGCACCGTGCCCCGGCTGGGCGGCTTCGTCGCGGCGCTCGGCAACCTCCATGCTCGCCATGGCAGCTTCTTCGTCACCGGCAACCATGACTATTCGTCCGGCGCGGAGGCGTGGGTGGCCCACCTGGGCTCGCTGGACATCCCGTCCCTTCGCAACCGGCACGTGCGCATTGGCGACGCGGGCGGCGCGTTCGACCTGGTGGGCGTGGATGACTGGCACGGCGGCCGGCGCCTGGGGCAGAAGGGCTATGACCTGGAGCTGGCGCTCACGGGCCGTGACCCCGAACGCGCGGCGGTGCTGCTCGCGCACCAGCCCGCCAACTTCAAGGTGGCCGCGGAGCAGGGCGTGGACCTTCAAATCTCCGGGCACACCCACGGCGGCCAGCTCTTCCCCATGACGGCGCTCATCGGGCTGAGCTGGGAGCACTCCGCCGGCCACTACCGGCACGCCGATTCCCACATCTACGTCAGCCGGGGCTGCGGCTTCTGGGGGCCACCCATGCGGTTGGGCAGCCCCCCGGAGCTGGTCAAGCTGGTGCTGACTTCGTGAGGAACGCGTCCAGCGCGGCGTTCACCGCGTCCGGATGGTCCAGCTGGATCCAATGGCCAGCGCCCTCCACCACCTGGTGCGCCACGCCTTCGCCCAGCCGGTGGACGCTGCTCGGCGTGTCGTTGTCCGGAGCGACGAGGGAGAACTTCGGCCCCGGGTAGCGCGCGAGCGCCGCCGCCAGGTCGAAGCGCAGGCTGGAGCGCTGCACGGCCGTCACCGCGGACAGCGGCGTCGCGTCCAGGTCCGCCAGCAGCCGCTCGCGCACGTCCGCGCGCGGCCCCGCCATCTGCGCCCAGTCCTGCCGCACCGCCTGCGCCACGTCCGGCGCGTCCAGCGAGGCGAGGTACGCGTTCACCTGCTCCTCGGGGTAGTGGCGATGGTCCGTCATCGGATCCACCAGGAACAGGCCCGCCACCTGGCGCGGATTCTCCCCCGTGTACGCC
>NZ_RAWL01000257.1:0-12478 GCF_003668885.1 Corallococcus sp. AB049A
GTCCGCGCCGCTGCCGTCCGTCATCTTCGATCCCATGCCTCGCCCCCGCGTGCCGCCCGCGCAGTCCGCGGGCGTGGCCCCGCCGGGTGCTCCGCCGCCCTTCAACGAGGAGATGCTGGACGTGCAGACGGAGCGGCGCACCGCGCCCCCCGGGCCTCCGCCTCCGCAGGAGCGCCGTGCTCCGGAGGCCGAGCGCCGGGGAGGCTCGGAGGCGGACCGCCGTGGCGCCGCGGGTCCGGCTGCCTCGGACCGTCGCGGCTCCACGTCCGCGCCACCGCAGGGCTACGTGGGCCCGGAGCGGCGCGGCTTCCGTCGCGGTGAAGGCTCGGATGCGCCGGCGACGAACCGCTTCTGGCCCGCGCAGCCCAAGACGCTCCAGGAGGCCGGCCTCAACGCGACGTTCGTGGAGGAGCTGGTCCTCAAGGCCATCTTCTTCGCGGGCGAGATGCGCGGCATGGACGTGGCCACGCGCCTGCAACTGCCCTCCGCGCTGGTGGACGAGGTCATCGAGGGCCTGCGCCGCCAGAAGTACATCGACATCCGTGGCGGTGGCGGATCCGGCGTGGGCCGCTCCACGATGATCTACCAGCTCACGACCTTCGTGACGGACGTGCTGCGGCAGATCTTGGACCGCAACCGCTACAACGGCCCGGCGCCCGTGCCGTTCAATGAATGGGTCGCCGCCGTGAAGCAGCAGACCGTGCGCGGCAACCGCATCACCCGCCATCGCATGGAGGACAAGTTCGGCGACCTGATCATCCGCGACTACATCTTCGACGGCATCGGCCCGGCGATGAACTCCGGGCGCGCCATCTTCTTCTACGGCCCTCCGGGCAACGGCAAGACGGCCATCTGCCAGGGCATGGTCAACTGCTACGAGGGGGACATCTTCGTCCCGCACGCGCTGCTCATCGACGACTTCGTGGTGAAGATGTTCGACGCGAACATCCACCGCGCGGTGGAGGACGAGCCCGGCATGCCCTCGTATGACCGCCGCTGGGTGCGCTGCCGTCGGCCGCTGGTGGTGGTGGGCGGTGAGCTCACGCTGGAGATGCTCGACCTCGTCTACACCCCGGAGGTGAAGTACTACGAGGCGCCGTTCCAGATGAAGGCGTCCAACGGGATGCTCCTCATCGACGACTTCGGCCGGCAGAAGGTGTCCCCCAAGGATCTGCTCAACCGGTGGATCGTCCCGCTGGAGAGCGACGTGGACATCCTCACGCTGCACACCGGCAAGAAGATCCAGGTGCCCTTCGACGTGTTCGCCGCGTTCTCCACCAACCTGGATCCGAGCGACCTGGTGGATGACGCCTTCCTGCGCCGCGTCCGCTACAAGCTGGAGGTGCAGCGCCCGGACGAGGAGCAGTTCCACGAGATCTTCCGGATGATGTGCAAGAAGCGCGGCGTGCCCTACGACGCGCGCGCCGTGGACTACCTCATCGACGAGCACTACCGCCCGAACCACCGGCCCTTCGCCGCGTGCCAGCCTCGCGACCTGTTGGATCAGGTCATCGACATGGCGAACTACCAGGGCCAGACGCCGCGCCTGGAGCCCGCGCTGCTGGACGCCGCCGTGCGCAGCTACTTCGTGCGCTTCGACAAGCCCGCGTCCTCCACGCCCACCTCCGCGTCCGCCCGCTGAAGCGGCTGGGGGCCGTCCCCCGCGAACGGCCCCCACGGCGACGGCTGGAGCCACGCGCGCACCGTCTCCACGGGCACGTTGGCCAGCACGTCCACGATGGACAGCCCCGTCACGAAGCGTCCCTCGCGCCCCTGCGCGTAGTCCGGGTGGCGGAAGCGCTGCCACAACAGGCGCACGTCCACCGCGCGGAAGCGCTCCGGCTTCAGGTACACCGTGGAGCCCGTCCCCGAGTAGTACGTGTGCGCGCCCGTCTGGAGGCAGTACTCCACCAGCCGCTGCGTCTTGTCGTCACCCCGGCGCTCCAGCGTGGAGGACAGCACCAGGTTCGGCTCCAAACCCAGCGGCGCGTAGAAGAGCGCCATGCTGGACAGGAGCACGCGCAGGAGCGACCCCGGACCGGACTCGCGCGCGGCGGCGTCATAGAAGGGCTCCAGGAGCGGCAGCACCTGCGCGCGGAAGTGGGGCCGGCCTCCGTAGAGCGTCACCAGGGCCTGCAGGTGCTTGCGCGCCCAGGGCTGGCTTGCGTCCACCGCCAGGTCGCGGATGCGCGTGTCGCGGTGCGGATCCTCCAGCGGGATGGACAGCCACTGGAAGCCCGGCTCGGACGGCGGGGGCGTGGGGACACCGTAGGGCAGGGCGACGCGGGTGCGGCGCTGCCAGCCGCGCCTCAGCCACTGCACGTCATCCAGCACCACCAGCGTGCCGGCGCGGGCCACCTGTTCGTAGAAGTCCACCCACGGCAGGTAGTGGGGCTGCTCCGCGACAAGGACTCCAGGGTGGCCGGACACGCCCCGGATGATAGGGCCTTTCAGCCGTTGCGCACGGGGTGGCGGAACACCGGCGGGAAGACGCGCGGGGCCTTCTTCTTGCGCACGCAGGTGGTGTCCGCGCTCATGTAGCAGGCGGAGAACGCGCGCCGCCGCTGTCCGGGCCGGCCGCGCCCGGAGCGGTGCCAGACGTGGTTGTGCACCAGCAGCGCTTCTCCGGCCCGCACCGGCAGGGACACGACATGTCTTTCCGCGTCCGCCGCCTCCACGCGGTCCGGGGGAATCACGCCGCCCAGCGTCGTCACCAGCCCCGCGCGGTGGCTGCCGGGGATCAGCTCCAGACAGCCGCCGCCCTCCGGCGCGTCGTCCAGCGCGGTCCAGATTTGAAGGTCCGGCTCGCGCGTGAGGCCCCACAGCTTTCCGCCGTCCTGGTGGAAGGGGAGGTTGCTGCCGCCCGCGGGGCCCTTGTGGAAGAGGATGGCGCGGTACAGGACGATGTCGCCGGGGATGCGCGAGCGGGCGATGCGCTCGAACAGCGGGTTCTCCAGCCACGCGAGGAAGCGCGGATCCTTCTCCAGCTTCTCCAGCTTGCGGTACTCCAGGGACGGCCCCTGCCAGCCCAGCCCCAGGGGCGCGTCCTCGTAGCGGCCGGTGGTGGCGTCCGGCTGGAAGAACATCCCCGGGTACACCACGCGGCCGAGCATCAGGTCGTCCGCCCGCTCGCGCAGCGCCTCCACGCCCGCGTCGTCCAGCACCCGGCCCAGGCGCGCGTAGCCGTGCGCCTCGTAGTGGGCGAGCACGGCCGCCACGTCCAACCCTTCCGCCTCCTGGCTGAGCATCCCCGGCACCATTGCCTGGAGCCGCGAGCGCGTCCAGCGCGGCCCTGCGCGGACAGGGGAGGGCGCCCTCGTGGGACGGGCCGTCTGCCCTTGCACCCGCGCCTGCCCGGCCGCATGGTGGGCGGGGATGCCCTACCGTCGCGCCACGCACCTCGTCTCCGCCCCGGACGGCACCCGGGTGGCGGTCCACACCCACAGCTCAGGCATGCCGGAGGAGGGGCGAGACGCCGCGCTCGCGGACCGCCCCACGGTGCTGCTGACCAACGGCATTGGCACGTCGGAGAACTTCTGGCGCCACCTGGTCGCGGACCTGGAGCAGGACCACCGCGTGGTGCACTGGGACTACCGCGGCCACGGCATGAGCGAGGAGTCGCGCGACGGGGACTACCGCGTGAAGGTGCACGTGGACGACCTGGAGCGCGTCACCGAGGCCGCCATGGCGCGCGGCGACGGCCGGCCGCCGCACCACATCGCCTTCTCCATGGGCGTGCGCATCCTGCTGGAGCTGTACCGCCGGCGTCCGGACCTGGTGCCGTCCATGACGCTCATCGCGGGGACGCCGGGCGTGCCGGGCTCGGCGGATCCTCGCTGGAGCTCCCGCTTCGTGCTGTCCGCCGCGAAGGGGATGCTCGCCGCCAGCACGCCGTGGGTGCCCGTGGCGGCGCCCGTGGTGAAGGCCTTCCTCGCCACCCCGCTGGCGGATCCGCTGGCCAGGGCCGTGGGCGCGCTGCGGCCCCGGGCTCCGCGCGAGGACATCGCCGAGTTCCTCGACGCGCTCTACCACATGAGCGCGCAGGCCTATTGGCGCACCCTGCGGGGCCTCACGGAGGGCCACGCCTGGGACGTCCTGCCGTCCATCCGGGTGCCGGTGCTGATCATCGCCGCCAGCGATGACGTCCTCGTGCCCCTGTCGGAAGTGCAGCGGCTGCACCGCGCGCTGCCCCAGGCCCACTGGCTCCAGGTGGACGACGCCGGCCACGCGGGCCTGCTGGAGGCCGGGACGGAGATGGCCCAGGCTGTTCGTGGCTTCCTGGATGCCCATGGATTAGGCGGTTTGAACCCCGCTCCGTGAGCCAGAAGTCACCGGCCGGGGTTTGCGTCGCCCTGTAATTTTGTGGTTTGTGAGGAGGCTCAGTACTCAACACGGAGTCTCCATGTCCTGGTCTTCCCGGCACCTGCTGGTCCCTTTGTCAGCGGTGCTGTTGGTGTTGTCGGCGTGCGGTGGCGATGACGACAACAAGAACCCTGTCTGCGGCAACGGCATCATCGAGAGTGGCGAGGCGTGCGACGACGGCAACCGCGTCGAAGGCGACCGCTGCAACAACAGCTGTCAGGTGACCACGCCCACGGTCGACGCGGGCACTGACGCAGGGACCGAGACGGACGCGGGCACGGACGCGGGCACTGACGCAGGGACCGAGACGGACGCGGGTACGGGCACCGACGCGGGCACCGAGACGGACGCGGGCACGGGCACCGACGCGGGCACCGAGACGGACGCGGGCACCGAGACGGACGCGGGCACCGAGACGGACGCGGGCACCGAGACGGACGCGGGCACGGGCACCGACGCCGGCACGGACGCTGGTACCGACGCGGGCACGGAGACCGACGCGGGCACGGATGGCGGCGCCATCGACGCGGGCCCGGCTCCGGACGCGGGCACGGACGCTGGCACGGGGACGGACGCTGGCACGGGCACGGACGCGGGCACCACGGTGACGCTGAGCGCCCTGGAGCCGGCCGCGGTCTTCGCGCGCTCGGGCACCACGGGTGAGACGATTCCGGAGCCGCTGGCGGTGACGCTGAGCGCCAACGCCACGGCGGACGTGGTGGTCCAGGTCGCCTCGTCCAGCCCCTCGGTGGTCGTGGCGAACAACGGCCAGGTGACGGTGCCCGCGGGCTCGCGCTCCGCGGCGGTCATCGTGACGGCGGACGACGCGGCGGGCTCCGCCAAGGCGACGCTGACGGCCACGCTGGGGGGTGACTCCCGCACCGCGACGGTGCGCGTGCTGGGTGCGACGGAGGCGGCCTCGCTGGCGTACCTGTCGCCGGAGACGGTGTCCCTGTCCGCCGGTCAGACGGCGAACGTCACCGTGACGCTCGACATCCCGGCCGCGGCGGCCACGTCCATCGCGCTGTCCACCACGGGCAACGTGGGCTCCGTGCCGGCCACCGTGACGGTGCCGGCCAACGAGGTCTCCGCGAAGTTCGTCTTCACCGCCGGCGCGGCCGGCACGACGGGCACCATCGTGGCCACGCTCAACAGCCAGTCCGTGTCCGCCCAGGCGAAGGTCTCCGCCGCTCCCACGACGAACCACATCGTCATCAGTGAGGTCGCGGGTGGCGGCCCCAACGGTGCGGGCGATGAGTTCGTGGAGCTCTACAACCCGACGAACGCCGAGGTGAACATCGCTGGCTGGAAGCTCCAGTACCGGAGCGCTTCAGGCCCTGACTACAACAACAGCTTCACGCTGCCTTCCACCGCGCGCATCGCGGCCCACGGCTTCTACCTGCTGACCCACAGGGATTACGCGGGCGCCGTTGCTGGGGACACCAGCTGGGTCACGGCCCTCAACTTGAGCGCCACCGTGGGCCACGTCCGCATCGGCACCGCCGCGATGGGCAGCTCCGCAAGCGACACGAACGCGGTGGACACGGTGGGCTATGGCGCCACGGCGAACGCCGCCGAAGGCAAGAGCCCCATCACCGGCACCATCGCCACCAACGGCAGCATCGAGCGCAGGGCCAACGCCGGCTCGTCCGCCGCCACCATGGAGGGCGGCTCGGACGCGACGAAGGGCAACAGCTACGACACCGACGTGAACAGCGCGGACTTCATCATCCGCACCAAGCGTGACCCGCAGAACAAGTCGAGCGCCCTCGAAGTGCCTTGACGCACTGAGCAGTGAAACGGCCCCCACCGTCCGTCCAGGAACGGTGGGGGCTGGAAATACCCGCGCGCTTTCGCCATAAGCGGGGGCGTGCGAGTCGTCTCCTGGAACGTCAACGGTCTGCGCTCCATCCACCGCAAGGGCTTCCTCCCTTGGCTGTCCAAGGCCCGGGCGGACATCGTGGGGCTGCAGGAGGTGCGCGCCCGCGTGGAGCAGCTGCCCGCGGAGGTCCGCGCCCCGCGCCGTTGGAAGACCCACTTCGTGGCCGCGGAGCGCCCCGGCTACAGCGGCGTGGGCCTCTTCAGCCGCCACGAACCGGAAGAGCTCACCACCACCCTGGACGCGCCGGAGATGGACGCGGAGGGCCGCCTCCAGTTCGCCCGCTTCGGCAAGCTGACCGTGGTCAACGGCTACTTCCCCAACGGCAACGGGAAGGACCGCGACCTGTCCCGCATCCCCTTCAAGCTGGACTTCTACCGCCGCCTCTTCGCGCGCCTGGAGAAGCCCCTGCGCGACAACCAGCGCGTGCTGGTGATGGGGGACTTCAACACCGCCCACCAGGACATCGACCTGGCGCGCCCGCGTGAGAACCGGGAGACGAGCGGCTTCCGCCCGGAGGAGCGCGCGGAGTTCGACCGGTGGATCCGCTCAGGCTGGGTGGACACCTTCCGCCACTTCAACGCTTCGGGCGGCCACTACTCCTGGTGGAGCCAGCGCGCCGGCGTGCGCGAGAAGAACATCGGCTGGCGCATCGACTACGTGCTCGCCACCCCCGCGGCGCTCGCCTTCGTGAAGAAGGCCTCCGTGCACGCGGACGTCCACGGGTCGGATCACTGCCCGGTGAGCGTGGACCTGGACCCCGCGGTCCTCGCCTGAAACCCCTCATGCCCAAGGGATTCCCCTCATGAACGCACTGCTCTCCATCTGGACCTGGCTCGAGGTGGCCCTCGTCGCCCTGGTGGGCTTCTTCGTCCAGCTCTTCCTGCTCGCCGTCACGTTCCTGTTCGACAAGCGCCGCTACGTGGTGGGCCGCTGCTTCCGCCTGGTGGGCGTCACCGCCGCGAAGCTCACGCCCTACTGGCGCTTCGGCGTGCACGGGAACGTGCCGGACCGCGTGGCGCCCAACACCGTGGTGGTGAGCAACCACGAGTCCAACGCGGATCCGTTCCTCATCTCCCACCTGCCGTGGGAGATGAAGTGGCTGGGCAAGAAGAGCCTCTTCAAGGTGCCCGTGGTGGGCTGGATGATGGGCATCGCCGGGGACATCCCGGTGGAGCGCGGCGACCGCGACTCGGCCACCGGCGCCATGGCGCGCTGCAAGCAGTGGATGCAGAAGGGGATGCCGGTGATGATCTTCCCGGAGGGCACGCGCTCCAAGACGGAGGAGCTCCTGCCCTTCAAGGACGGCGCCTTCCGGCTCGCCATTGAAATGCAGGCGGACGTGCTGCCCCTGGCGGTGAGCGGCACGCGGCTGGCGCTGCCCAAGCACTCGTGGCGCTTCGCCACGTCGCGCGGACTGGTGACGGTGGGCACGCCCATCTCCACGAAGGGGATGACGCTGGACGACGTGGAGTCGCTCAAGAACCAGGCGCGCGCCCAGATTGAAGCCCTGCGCGCGTCGCTCAAGCCGCTGACGGGGAGCGCGGCCCCCGTGCCGGCGGCGGACGCCAACGCCGCCCGCTGAGAGACCGGCGGGCCGGGCATCCGTCGTCCATCCACACCGCTTCCCAGATTGTTCTTCCCCCCAGGGTTGTCTGGACTATGGAGTCCCCAGGTCCGGTCTCCATGGACAGCTCGGCGCGAGGCGCCCGGGAAGGAAGCGTGTGATGACGCTGGGCGGTCCACGTGAAGAGCAGCGGGTGTCCACGGGCATTCCCGGCCTGGACACCGTGCTGTGCGGCGGCCTGCGCAAGGGCCGCATGTACATGGTCCTGGGTCTGCCGGGAGCGGGCAAGACCATCCTGGCCAACCAGATCTGCTTCCATCAGGCGGCCCAGGGCCAGCGCGTCCTCTACCTCACGCTCCTCGCCGAGTCGCACACGGAGCTGGTGAGCAACCTCCAGACGCTGTCGTTCTTCGACCCGGCCTGCGTGCCGGGGAAGATCAGCTACCTGAGCGCCTTCACCATCCTGGAGCAGGGCGGGCTGGACGCGCTCGCGGAGCTGGTGCGCAAGGAGATCAGGGCGCACAAGGCCTCGCTGCTGGTGCTGGACGGCCTGCTGGCGGCGGAGGAGCTGGCCCCGTCGCGGCAGGCGCTCAAGAAGTTCATCCACGGCCTCCAGGTCGTGACGAGCCTCATCGGCTGCACCACGGTCGTGCTCACCACCGGCGGCGAAAAAGGTCTGCGCGCCGAGCACACCATGGTGGACGGCCTCATCCTGCTCCAGCAGCGCACCTTCGGCGTGCGCACCCTGCGCGAGCTGAGCGTGCGCAAGTTCCGCGGCAGCGCGTACAAGCTGGGCCAGCACGGCTTTGAAATCACCGGCGACGGGCTCACCGTCTACCCCCGCCTGGAGTCCATGGTGGACGGCAACCTGGTGCCCGGGGCGGGGACGCGCGAGCGCGACGCCTTCGGCGTGGCCGGCCTGGACGCGATGCTCAAGGGCGGCGTGCCGGCGGGCTCCACCACCATCCTCCTGGGGCCTCCGGGCAGCGGCAAGACGCTGCTGGGCCTGAGCTTCCTGGCGGAGGGCGCGCGCCAGGGGGAGCGCAGCCACTACTTCGCCTTCTACGACGCGCCGGAGCGGATGCTCGCGCAGGCGGCGGGCGTGGGCCTGCACCTGCAGCCCCTGATGGAGCGCGGGGACCTGGAGGTGAGCTTCCGGCCTCCCACGGAGAACATCCTCGACAAGCTGGGCACGGAGCTGCTGACACTCGTGCGCAGCGGGCGGGTGCGGCGCATCTTCCTGGATGGCTACGAGGCCTTGCTCCGCGCCTCCACGCGCCGTGTGCGGGTGGCCCGCTTCCTGGCGGCGCTCGTCAACGAGTGCCGGGTGCGCGAGGTGACGCTCCTCTACACGGCGGAGGCCACCGCCGCGTTCGGGCCGGAGGTGAAGTTCCCGCTCAAGGGCATCTCCATGGTGGCGGAGAACATCCTGTTCCTTCGCATGGTGGAGCTGCACTCCGGGCTGCGCCGCGTCATCGCGGTGCTCAAGGTGCGCAACAGCGCCTACGATTCCGCCCTGCGTGAGCTGGAGATCACGGGCAGGGGACTCAAGGTGGGCCAGCCCTTCGAGGAAGGGCAGATGTTGATGACGGGGCTCGCGCGCACGCGGACCCCGGAGCCGACCCCGGTGCCGAAGCCCCGCCGCAAGCCGCGCGCGGGCACCACGTCCTCCGCCAGGGCGACTCCGTCGAAGCCGCGCCGCAACGTCCGCAAGCGCCGGGGCAACTGACCATGGGGCCCGTCCTCATCGTCGACGACGAGTTCGGCATCGTGGAGGCCGTCCGCGATCTCTTGTCCGACGAAGGCTACCGCACGGCCATCGCGCTCAACGGCCGCGAGGCCCTGGAGCGGATGCGTCAGGAGCGCCCGGCGTTGGTGCTGCTCGACTACATGATGCCGGTGCTCAACGGGCCGGGCGTGCTGGAGTCCATGCACCAGGACCCGGCCCTGAAGGACGTCCCGGTGGTGATGATGAGCGCCAGCCCGCCGGAGTTCTGGCAGCACCTGGCCGTCGCGGGCTTCCTGCCCAAGCCCTTCGACATCGATCAGCTGATCGCCATCGTCCGGCGCATGGTCGGCCCGCCGCCGCGGACGCACTGAAGCAGCTCCAGCCCTTTCCTGCGTCGAGGTGAGGCCCCGCGCATCCTGGCGCGGTGTGGCCCCCTGACGCCCGCGCTCCATCCGACCCATACACGGCGCACTGCATCAACAGCTTGACCGCACGGCGTGTGTTCCCGGCTGCTTGCAAATGGGTAAAAGGGGCTGGTATTTCTTCGTCAATCGAACGAACTCGCATGTTCGCGATGGGCGGGGACGCGGGACGGCTTCTGCCACCAGGAGCCCGGGTGACGAGAGAGCGCGGATTCTCCTCTGGCATATGTCGGCGTGGGTAACGCGACGCAGCATGCGGGCGGCGGCTTTCAGCAGGTTCGTATTTCTTCGCCGTAAGAACGAAGTCATCCCAGCAAGACAACCCGGAGGGGATTCATGCTTCGCAACAAGCGTTTCGCGTGGATGTTGGCGGCCGTTGGCGTTCTGGCGACATCGGGGCTCGTGGGCGCCTGTGATCCCGAGGACGAGCCGCAGACCCCCAGCACCCAGAACGACGCCGGCACCAAGACGGACGCGGGCACCAACACCGACGCGGGCACCAACACCGACGCGGGCACCAACACCGACGCCGGGACGACCACGGACGCCGGGACGACCACGGACGCGGGCACGGAGACGGACGCCGGCACCACCACCGATGCTGGCACCCAGGCGACGCTGCCCCTGGCCGTGGACGGCACCTGGGCGCCCAGCGGCTACATGGGATCGGGCGGAGGCAATCAGGGCGGTCTGGTGGACGAGCCCGTCTGCCACACGCCCCGCCCGGGCGCGGGCCTGGGCACCTGCCACAAGTTCACGGCCACCCAGAAGAACGATGCGTGGGCCGGTGTCTTCTGGCAGTTCCCGGAGGGCGCCTGGGAGGATGACCCGCGCCCGGGCTTCCAGGTGCCGGATGGCGCGAACGCCGTGACCTTCTACGCTTGGAGCGAGACCGGCGGAGAGGTCGTGAACTTCTTCGCGGGTTACGAAGGCAAGGACGGGTGGACGAAGAAGATCGAGGTCACGCTGACCACCGAGCCCAAGCAGTACACGCTGGACATCAGCAAGATCCGCTACAGCACGGTCGGCGGGGGCTTCGGCTGGTCGGCGGGCGGGCTGGACGTCAAGCCGCTTGTCCTCTTCATTGACGACATCCAGTGGAAGTAACCCCCACCTGAGCGCCCGGTGCGCCAAACCAGGAACGTGAGCGGACGATGAGAGCGGGAACGGCGGTGTTGACGGTCGACGCGGCGGGCATGCGGGCCCAGAACAGCGGGCTGCTGCTGAACATGATCTGGCGCGAGCGTCAGATCTCCCGGGCGGAGATTGCCCGGCGCACGGAGCTCAGCCCGTCCACCGTCTCCGCCATCGTCGCGGACCTGGAGCAGGCGGGCCTGGTGCGCAGCATTGGCGCCGGGGTCTCCCGTGGAGGCCGCCGTCCCACGCTCATCGGCTTCTGCGATGAAGCGTTCAGCCTGGTGGGCGTCGAACTGGGCGCCTCCCACGTCACCGTCGTCCTCACGGACCTCCGTGGCCGCGTGCGCACGCAGAGCAAGGCGAGCCACGCGGTGCGCGGCGATCCGGAAGGGTCGCTGCAGAAGGCGAAGGAGCTGATCCAGGAGTGCCTGGAAGCCGAGCGCGTCCCGCGCCGCTCCGTCGTCGGCATGGGGGTGGCCGTGCCCAGCCCCGTGCACCCGGCGGCGCCCGGCAAGATGTCCCCGCTCATCCTCCCCGCGTGGAAGCACGTGGACGTGAAGGACTGGTTCCAGACCACCTTCGACATGCCGGTGTTCGTGGACAACGACGCGAACCTCGGCGCGCTGTCGGAGTGCTTCTGGGGCGCGGGCTCCGGCGGCGAGGACCTCACGTACATCAAGCTGGCCACCGGTATCGGCGCCGGTCACATCATCCACGGCGACGTGTACCGGGGCGCCGGCGGAACGGCCGGTGAAATCGGCCACATCCCGGTGGACTCCAACGGGCCGCTCTGCGTGTGCGGCCTGAGGGGCTGCCTCGTCACGCTCATCGGCTCCACGGCGCTCACGGAGCGCGCGCGCGAGCTCATGGGCACCCGCGGCCGCAAGGGCCCCACCGTGCGCGACCTGGTGGAGGGCGCCCGCACGGGCGACGCCGCCGCGAAGCAGATCATCGACGGCATGGGCGCCTACCTGGGCATCGCCGTGGGCGGCCTGCTCAACCTGTTGAACCCCGCCATCGTCGTGCTCGGCGGAGAGATTTCGTCCGTGGGCGAGATGCTGCTCGACCCCTTGCGCGCGTCCGTGCGCCAGCGCGCCCTGTCCGTCTCCATGGCGGAGACGCGCATCGTCACGTCCACGCTGGGAGAGCGGGCCATCGCCGTGGGCGCGGCCACCCTGGTGCTCCAGGCGGCGCTGCGCGACCGCTCCCTCTTTCCCACGCAGACCGCCGGGAGAACCGCATGACATCGCGCCGTGTTGTCCTCGCCCTGGCCCTCTCGGGCCTGGGAGTGGCTTCGTGTGATCCGGCAGCAGGTCTGGATAACAAGCAAAACGATCAACCCAGGCCAGTGACGGAGCAGCCGGGGACGGGCTGGGAGATCG